>JASLCK010000283.1 GCA_030151865.1 Rhodospirillaceae bacterium
CGCAGGCGGTTTTCCAGGCTGCCGCCATATTTGTCGGTACGCTTGTTGGTGGCGGGCGAGATGAACTGATTGATCAGATATCCCTCGCTGCCCATGATTTCGACGCCGTCATAACCGGCCCATTTGGCCAGTTTGGCGGCCCGGGCAAAGTCGGCGACGGTGCGTTCCACCTCAGCCGTGGTCATGGCCTTGGGCTTGTAAGGATTGATCGGCGACTTGATGGCCGAGGCCGAGCGCGACCAGGGCAGATAGGCATAGCGCCCGGCATGCAGGATTTGCAGGCAGATCTTGCCCCCGGCCTGATGCACCGCCTTGGTCACCGGGCGGTGGGTCAGGGCGTCCAGGCGGTTGATCATGCTGCCCGCGAAGGGATAGAACCAGCCCGCCCGGTTGGGGTTGAAGCCGCCGGTAATGATCAGCCCGACGCCGCCCCTGGCCCGTTCGGCGAAATAAGCCGCCAGTTTGCCGCGATGCCACAGCCGATCTTCCAGGCCGGTATGCATGGACCCCATTACCACCCGGTTGGCCAGAACGGTGTGGCCCAAATCCAACGGAGCAAGCATGTTCGGGTACGCGGTCGCCATTTTGCGGGTTCCTTGCAGTCTCGGACAGAGATAAACTTGACACTGTCAAGATGGCGGTGAAACTTGACGCTGTCAAGATTAGGAGAGTCATGAGCACCGAGCGCAAATATCACCATGGCGATCTGCGTGGCACCCTGCTGCGGGAAGCCCGCGCCTTGCTGGCGGAAGATGGAATCGAAGGGCTGAGCCTGCGCAAGCTGGCCGACCGGGTGGGGGTGTCGCGCACGGCGTCTTATCACCATTTCCAGGACAAGCATGCCTTGCTGTGCGCCCTGGCTGCCCAGGGGTTCGAAGCGTTGGATCAGATGGCGGGCCATGCCATGGACGGCCAGCCGCTGCCCCAGGGGCTGGCGGCGCTGATGCAGGGCTATCTGGATTTTGCCCTGGCCGACCCGGAACGCTATGACCTGATGTTCGGACGGCGTTTGTGGAAACTGGCCCAGCCCACCCCGGAGTTGCGTCAGGTGGCCTATGACACCTTTCGCCGTTATGCCCAACGGATCGCGGGCGGGGCGCTTGATGTCAAGCCCGACCGCCAGCGGCTGCGTTTGGCCCAAGCCAGTTGGGCCACCCTGCACGGGCTCAGCCATCTGCTGATCGACGGCATTTATGTGGATGTCGCCGATATGAAGGAGGTCAGCGCCGTGGCGCTGTCGTCTTTGCTGGGGGCGTTGGGGCCGGGCAGCAGGGCATAGGAAAAGAAAAACGCGGCAGGCCGGGTGGCGCTGCCGCGTTTTTAAAGTGATCCGCAGGATCGGGAAACGGCGTTAGCGAGCGCCGTCGCCATCTTCCTCGGGGTCGGCGGATTCGTAATGCACCACCGCCACCGGCGCGGGCTGACCAGCGCGCGGACGGGCGATGATGGCGGCCTTTTCCAGGTCCAGTTCCGAGCACAGGCCCAGGGTCACCGGGTTGCGCGCCTTGATGTTGGCGGCATTCCAGTGGCTGCGGTCACGGACCTTGCTGATGGTGTCCTTGGTGGTGCCGATCAGCTTGCAGACCTGCGCGTCCGACAGGCCCGGATGGTGCTTCAGCAGCCAGGCCACGGCGTCGGGCTTATCCTGGCGCTTGGACACCGGGGTATAGCGCGCGCCCTTGGCCTTTTGGCGGGCCAGTTCGGGCGAGACGGTCAAACGCAGGCGGGCGCTTTCGTCCTTTTCGCAGCGTTCGATATCCTGGCGGTTCACCTGGCCGTTGGCGACCGGGTCAAGGCCGACGATACCCACGGCGACTTCGCCATCGGCAATAGCCTGGACCTCGAGCGAGTGCATGCCGCAGAAATCGGCGATTTGCTCAAACGACAACGTAGTGTTCTCGACGAGCCACACGGCTGTCGCCTTGGGCATAAGCGGCAAGGCCATGAGTCCTCCTTTCAGGTCTCTGGATGACGGTTATTGCGACCATAGCGGTCGGGCCGGAAAACCGGCGTGGTAGGCTTGGGGCAATATATAGCCGTGGCCTACCACCGCCGTCAAACATCCTCGGTAATTTTACAGGCTTAGCATGATCTTGCCGATATGTGCGCTGCTTTCCATCAGGCGGTGCGCCTCGGCGGCTTGGGCCAGGGGGAAGGTAGCGTGGATGATCGGCTTCATCTTGCCCTGGCTCAGCACCGGCCAGACTTTTTCGCGCAATTCGGCGGCAATCTTGGCTTTCTGCACGGTCGGTTGCGGGCGCAGGGTCGATCCGGTCAGGGTCAGGCGCTTCAGCATCACCGGCAAAAACGACACTTCCGCCTTGGGGCCGTGCATAAAGGCGATGCTGACATGCCGACCGTCGGCAGCCAGGGATTTGATGTTCTTGGGCAGATAATCGCCGCCCACCATGTCCAAAATGACGTCCACGCCCTTGCCGTTGGTCTGTTCGGCAATCACTTGGACGAAATCCTGCTGGCGGTAATCGATGGCGACATCGGCCCCCAGATCCAGGCAGGCCTGACATTTGCCGGGCGTGCCCGCGGTGGCAAAGACGGTGGCGCCAAAATATTTGGCCAGCTGAATGGCGGTGGTGCCGATACCGCCGGTGCCGCCATGGATCAGGAATTTTTCGCCCGGCTGCAGGGCGGCGCGCTGAAAGACGTTGTGCCAGACGGTGAAAAAGGTTTCCGGCAAGGCGGCGGCCTGGATCATGTCATAGCCGTCGGGAACGGGCAGACACAGCGCCGCCGGGGTGGTGGCATATTCGGCATAGCCGCCGCCCGTCATCAAGGCGGTGACCTTTTGGCCGATCGCCAGTCCTTCGACACCCGCGCCCAGGGCGACGATGGTGCCCGCCGCTTCCAGGCCGGGGATATCCGATGCGCCGGGCGGCGGCGGATACATACCCTGGCGCTGCATCACGTCGGGACGGTTGACCCCGGCGGCGGCGACCTTGATCAGCACGTCCCCCGCCTTAGGTTGGGGTATGGGCCGTTGCCCCGGCACCAGGGCGTCGGGGCCGCCGGCTTCGGGGATTTCGATGCAGGTCATGTGGCTGGGCAGGGTCATGATCGTCTCTTGTTGTCCCAATTTGGCCGCGAGTTTGGTAGGTTCTTTCTATCGAGGCAAGAGGAACGATCATGGATAGCGACGAACTGGAGCCCCGGCGTCCCGCCGCCGCGCCCGTCAATCTGGAAAGCCTGTCGGTGGCGGAGTTGGAAGAGTTCATTGCCGAGCGCCAGGCCGATATCGAACGGGCTCGTCTGATGATCGCCAAAAAGCGCGATGTCCGCGCCGGAGCCGACGCCCTGTTCAAAAAGTAAAATCAGGGCCGGGGGAAAAGGGGGGAAGATATGACCAGGATCATCCTGTTGGCGGCGGCGCTGTCGTTGCTGACGACCATGCCCGTCCAGGCGGCGGGACTGAAAAAGGGCTATGCGGTGTGTCGCACCCGTCCGGCTTTGACACAGTTGCTTGACGCCTCGGTCAAGAATGACGCCAAGCGGTTCGCCCGGCTGCTGAAAAGCGGCTGCAAGGCGGTGCGCGGCACCGAAAAAGTCCGGGTGACCCAACGCTCGGGCGCAATGGCGCAAATCCGCATGGCGGGGCAGCGCAGTTCCTGGTGGACAGTCGTGGAGGCACTTCAATGACGGCAGAACAAGCCGCGCAAAACGTTCCATCCGAACCGACCCGGTCGGATTACAGGTTTTTCACCGACATTCCGACCCGCTGGTCCGACAACGACATGTTCGGCCATCTGAACAATGTCGCCTATAACCGCTTTTTCGAAGCCGTGGTGCTGGCTTTTTTCCGCACCCAGACACCCCTTGATCTGGACAAGGACGCCATCATCCCCTTTGCGGCGGAAGTGCTCTGTCGGTTCTGCAAGCCCTTATCCTTTCCCGAAACGGTGGAAGGCGGGCTTTGCATCGAACATCTGGGCAAAAGCAGCGTGCGCTACGGCTTGGGGCTGTTCCGCCAGGGCGATGACGCACCGTCGGCCTATGGCCATTGGGTGCATGTCTTCGTCGATCGTCAGCAACAGCGCCCCGCCGCCATTCCCGAAGGCGCGCGCCGGGTGTTCGAGACCTATCGCCGATAACGCTTCTGTTTTGGGAGCGCCCTGGTATAGAGGGCGCTTCTCTTTTTTCCTAAGTCACCGCACCGCCCCATTGCTGTGGGCGTTCCCTTGAAAGACCGGGTTCGGCATGACCGCCACCACCACCGCGCATTTTCCCTTAAAGCTCTTGCTGGGGCTGATCGGCGCCATCGTGCTCGATACCGCGACCCAATTGTTGTGGAAATCGGCGGTGATCGCGATGCCCGACATGCCCGATCTGTGGCAAACCGCCTGGGTCATGCTGCAACAGCCGCTGTTCCTGGGGGTCATCTTGCTGATGGGCGGGCAGTTCCTGAACTGGATCATCGTTTTGGACCATGCCGATCTCAGTTATGCCCATGCCATCACCTCGCTCAGCTATATCTCGGTCTGCGGGCTGTCGGTGTGGCTGCTGGGGGAACGCCTGGATTTTTGGCAGGGGCTGGGGATCGTGCTGATTCTGGTGGGGGTGTTCTTCATCAGCCGCTCGGGCCATGTGACGGTGGGGGGGCTCGA
Source organism: Rhodospirillaceae bacterium (assembly GCA_030151865.1). Taxonomy (GTDB): domain Bacteria; phylum Pseudomonadota; class Alphaproteobacteria; order Rhodospirillales; family Magnetospirillaceae; genus JASLCK01. The sequence continues at coordinate 4,617 of JASLCK010000283.1, forward strand.
GCCATGATGTCGGCTGGCATCCTGACCGGGATCGCGCTGGCGGTTCTGGCCACCGTGATCGAGGGGTTCGCCCAGGTTTTTCTGAAGAAATCGGCCCTGGTCGGCGGACGGGCGCTGTGGATCGGCCTGGGGGTAGCGTTCTTTGTGGTCGAGGCGGCGATTTATTCCGGGGCGCTACATTATCTCGACGTCAGCGTCGCTTATCCAATTGGTTCTTTGAGCTTTGTCGCTGTCACGTTACTGTCCCAGTGGTTGCTTGGGGAACGGATTAATGGCTCACGCTGGCTTGGGATCGTGCTGATCCTGCTGGGCGCGGGTCTTGTTGCGATTAGGGCCTGATGTCTGAGATCTCCGTTCGTTTTGTCGCCCGCGCGGCCGACTGCCCGTTGGATTTGTGGTCCCATTTCCCCGACAGCCTGGAAGGGCGTTGGTGGTACGACGCCCTGGAAGGGGCGGCGTTGGGCGACCAGTTCCACTTCTTCTATGCCGTGATCGAACAGGCAGGCCGCGCCGTCGGCCTGGCACCCTGTTTCGTCATGGATGTGCCCATCGATCTGGTGGTGCCCAAGGAAGTGCTGCCGCTGTTCACCATTCCCGGCAAGCTGATCCCTAAGCTTTTGTACCAGCGCACCTTGTTTGTCGGCTCACCCTGCGCCGATGAAGGCACGGTGGTGTTGTTGCCCGGCATTGATCGGCAGGCGGCCTATGGGGCCTTGCAGGCGGCGCTCACTGCCGAGGGCAAGCGTCTTTCCGCCCCCATGCTGGTGTGGAAGGACTTCCCCGCCGAACAGGATGCCGATCTGCAAGCTTTGGCCGATCAGGCCGGGCTGTTCGCCATGCCCAGCTTTCCCGGCACCGTGGCGGTCTTGCCCTCGGCCAGCAAGGATGACTACTTCGCCAGCCTGAAAGGCTCGCGGCGTCATCAATTAAAGAAGAAGCTGCGCCAGAGCGCCCAGCGGGTCGCCACTGTCAACGAGGTCATTCAAAATCCCTCGCCCCAGGTGATGGACGAAATCTTCGGCCTGTTCTGGCAGACCTATGAACGTTCGGAAACCAAGTTCGAAAAGCTGAACCGCCG
>JASLCK010000324.1 GCA_030151865.1 Rhodospirillaceae bacterium
GGCGGCTATGCGGTCTTGCCCCGCCAGATGCAGCGGCACCCGGAACCAGAAGGTGCTGCCCTGCCCCTCCTTCGAGGCAAAGCCGATTTGTCCGCCCATCAGATCGACGATGCGCTTGGAAATCGCCAACCCCAGCCCCGTACCGCCGAACTTGCGCCGGGTCGAACTGTCGGCCTGGGTGAACATGGTGAACAGACGCGGCTGAGCTTCCGATGGAATACCCACCCCGGTATCGGACACCCGCACCGACAGCCAGGACAGATCGCCGCGCTTTTCCAGATCGACGGCGATATCCACCCGCCCCGTTTCGGTGAACTTGACGGCATTGCCCGCCAGATTGAGCAACACCTGGCGCAGCCGTCCCGGATCGCCCAGATAGACACCGGCACAGGCGGGCGAGATGGTATGAAAAAGCTGAATGTCGCGCCCGGTCAGACGCGGCGCCAGAATATCGGCCACCCCCGCCACCAGGGGCCGGATTTCAAACGGATGTTCTTCCAGCTCGAACCGTCCGGCCTCCATCTTCGAAACGTCCAAAATATCGTCGATGATGGTCAGCAAACTGTCGGCGGAAATGCGGATGGTATTGGTGTAATGACGCTGGCGATCCGTCAGATCGGTGTCTTGCAGCAAGCCGACCATGCCGATGATGCCGTTCATCGGGGTGCGGATTTCGTGGCTCATGGTGGCTAGGAACTGGGATTTGGCAAGGTTGGCGGTTTCCGCCTGCTCCTTGGCCTCCAGCAGCTTATGACGATGCTGGCGGGCCCGGCGCACAAACAACGCAGTGATTGCCCCACCCCACAACACCGCACAGGTGCTGCCGAAGATCAGGCTGAACAGCATCAGCCGTTGATGGTGCAAATCCTCCAGCCGGGTCAGGGGGGCAAACATATGCACCTGCATGCCCTCGCCCTGCAAAGGCAGGGATGCCATCACCGAAGGTAACCGCTGATCGCCGATGCGCACCGAAAATGCCTCGCCCCGGGTTTGCACGATCGGCAAAACGTCGAACTGATCACGCTTATAGGCAAGCTTGCGTTCGGTAGGGGTCATTTTCAGGATCGGGGCATCGGGCAGCGCTTTTAGCAGCCAACCTGCATTGGTGGACATGATGACCACTCCATAGCGGTCGGTGACAAAGGTATCGCGCGCCGCCACCACCTGTTCGATGGTGGGAATGTCGAGTTTGACCACCGCCACCCCGGCAACGCTACGCCCACCGTCCGACGTTTCCGACCAGATGGGGGAGGAAAAGAAAATGCCGGGAATGTTGGTGCGCCGCCCCACCGCATATTGCACGCCATACTGCCCACGCTGTCCGGCGCGGAAGTAATCACGGTCATTAAAGCGCTCGCCCACCAGGGTATCGGGCAAGGCGGCATTGCTGGACCCCACGCACAGCCCATCGGCGTCGATGACAAAAATCAGATCGACCCGGATGGTCGCCGCCAGGAACGCCAGATAGTCATTCAACGGGACGGAAGACGGTGGATGGGGCTTGACCACCGCACTCACCGCCACCCGTTCACGCGCGACAACGCTGGGAAAGCCGCGGATATGCGACACCATGCGGTCAAAATCTTCGGAAAAGCCCAGCAGTCTTTCATCCAGGTCGGTTTGCAGGTGGGAAACCGCCAGATCGGCCTGATGGCGTTCCCACAAGGCGGACAGCCACCATGTCAGGGGCCCCGCCAGAAGCACCAGCAGCACCGCCCCCAACACAACCTTGGCCCCAGGTGACCGCAATTGACGAAACGACGGCACAGAACTCTCCCCCCGGATGATTCCGAAAAGACTAGCCCTGACTGCGCCTGGGGTCAAATGGCGGAGCGGATCAGACGATCACCATCACTCTGCAGCCCATATCCCGTCGAACTCTGACGCGGCCCGACGCCGGGAAACAATGCCATCGGTCCCCTGATCATCGCCCCGGTTCCGGTGCCAAAGGATGACAAACGCTGCAACCGGATACCCGGCCATTGCTCCAGCCAATCATCCAGATAGTTTTGCAAACAGGCATCCAGCAGAACCAGCCCCCCAAGACCGGCCAGAATCAGGACGACATAAATCAGCCAAGGCTTTGGCCCCTTGATCCGTCCGGCTGGCTGTGGCGCGATCGGCATCGGTTATTGGGCCACCCGGTCCGTTTCCGCCAGACCGCCGCCCAGGGCTTTATACAAAGCGATGGCGTTGCCGATTTCATCGCGCCTTAAATCCAACTGGGTCTGGCGGGCGCTGTAGAGTTGACGCTGGGCGTCCAACAGTTCCAGGCGCCCTTCCAACCCGGTGCGATAGCGCAGCGTGGACAGGTCCACCCGCCGTTCCGCCGTTGCCACCACACGGGTCTGGGCGGCAATCTGTCGGCCATAGGTGGCGCTGCCCGCCAATCCATCGGCGACTTCCCGAAACGCTGTTTGGATCGCGCGTTCATATTCCGCCACCGCCGAGGATTTGCGGATTTGCGCCAGATCCAATTCGCCATCCAAGCGCCCGGCGGTAAAAATCGGCAAGGTGATCTGGGGGGCAAAGCTCCAAACCTGCTGACCGCCGGAAAACAGATCGTTCAAACCAGGGCTGGAATATCCCGCCGAACCGGTCAGGGACAGACGGGGAAAGAAGGCCGCCCGCGCCGCGCCAATATCGGCGTTGGCCGCCACCAGCGTCTGTTCGGCCTGCAAGATGTCGGGACGACGGATCAGCAAATCCGATGGCAAGCCCGCAGGCAGTTGCACCAGAACCGCCCGTTCGTTCAAAGGCAGACCGGCGGGCAGATCCTGGGGAATTTCGGCGCCGATCAGCAAGACCAGGTCGTTGCGCGCCCGATCCAAGGCACGGCTGCGCCCCTCCAGATCGGCCTCGGCGGCGGCGACCTGGCCCTCTGCCTGGGCGATATCCAAGCCGCTGTTTTGTTCAGCGGCTTTCAAGCGACGCGCCAAATCCAAAGACTGCCGCCAATCGGCCAGGGTTTGCCGGGACAGGGCCAGTTGTTCCTGGGCCAAACGTTCGGCGAAATAAGCATCGGCAATTGCGGCAATCAGCGATATCCGGGCCGCCCGTTGTCCTTCCTGACTGGCCAGATAGCGGGCGAATGCAGCTTGCGACAGCGACCGCACGCGACCGAACAGATCCAACTCGAACGCGCTGATCCCGACATTCAGGCCGTACTGCGATTCGACCTGGGCTGATGTCGCCGGATTGGTCTTGGCATTGGCCGCCGTGCGTTGACGAGACGCCACGCCGCC
>JASLCK010000327.1 GCA_030151865.1 Rhodospirillaceae bacterium
CGTCCTTACCCAGCACGTCCAGCACGGCCTGACCCATGCGGGTCATGATGCGCATGTTGACGGCCACATAGGGGCTGTCAGTCAGTTCCACGCCGATGTGAGCGATCGGGCTGCCCAGCGGACCCATCGAGAACGGCACCACATAAAGGGTGCGCCCCTTCATGCAACCGTCGAACAGACCGTTCAGAGTGCCCTTCATTTCGGTCGGATCGATCCAATTGTTGGTCGGGCCGGCGTCGTTCTTGTTCTTCGAGCAAATGAAGGTACGGTCTTCGACACGCGCCACGTCCTGAGGATCAGAACGGCACAGGTAGCTGTTGGCGCGCTTTTCGGGGTTCAAACGGATGAAAGCACCGGCATCAACCAGCTTCTGGCACAGGATGTCATATTCTTCCTGCGAGCCATCGCACCAGTGAATGCTGTCGGGCTTGGTCAGACGGGCAATCTCTTCCACCCACGCCAGCAATTTCGAATTGGTAGTGCTGCCGCCGCGGATATCTAACTTCGTCATTTACGCCGCTCCATAGAGAGAAGTCCTTCTTTGCCGCTGGCTTCGCTCCGCGAAAGACCGGTGCCGGAATGCATCCTCCCCACCTGGACAGACATCCCTCAAACGATAGCCGTAGGGACGCCCGAGCAAGTGAAATGACAAGCCGACAGGGTCATTTTGCTGCAACGCGGAATGGAACTAGAACGACAGGGACCTAGAACACGGATGGCGAAGGATACTGATCGGACGCCTCCGTAGCAACGATTAGCTCAAAGATTATAGGGCTAGGAATTTCTCCTCACCCGCTCGACCAACTCGTCAATTGCCGCCGGAACTGCCGTTATTCCACTCAAGGGACTTTCAAAGGACTGACGCAAAACAGTTTTTTCAGAGCGCATATCAAAACCATCAGGATCGAGCGCCACCATGCGCCATCCCTTGCCCCGGCGTTTAAGCAGTTTATTAACTAAAAGGGTAAGGTCGTCGGCCCGCTCGGCATTGAGTTTTTCCACCCATTCGGTTTGTGCAGATGCGAACTCGGACGACAACTGAGACGGGTAAGTCAGTCCTTTGTCGGCCCAAACCGCCCGTCCGAAACCGCCGACAAAATGCGCCCGGTCCAGACTGACCCGATAGAACGAGAAATCGGCGAAATCCGCATACAGAGCTGCACCGGGGTGACGGGCAAGAAACCGTTCGCGGGGGCCAAGATCGGTACAGACCGAAATGGCCCCGACCACCGATACGCGGGGGCCTTGCTGGGGATTGTCATAGCCTTCGGTGCCGTCAAACAGCAACGAGACATGGGGATCGCCATCAATGTTGCGGGTATGATCCGCCAGCCGCGACAACAACAGCAACGGGCTGCCGTCAAAATCGGTCGATACCGTCACCAGCGAAACATAAGGCCGGTTTTCTCCGGCCAACGTGGTGGCCAGACTGGCCCGGGACGCCCCCCGGATCAGCTTGCGGATGGTGAAGCGTAACCCGGCGGGCTGCGCTTGCAGGTCAGGTTCGGTCTTCATGGAAAAAGTGTGGCCTCGCCGCGTTTCGCCGTCAAGACGCCCAAAGCGTCCGCGCAGCGGCCACCACGTTGTCCACCGTCAGCGTGGTCATCAAGGACTGATGACTGCGATGGTCGAAGGCCGGATTATTGGTGACCAGTTCGTCAAAGCCTTCTGGCGTGCGGACTGCCGCCGCCCGCGCACCACGGGGACCATACCGCCATTCCGGACTGGGGCCGAACAGCCCCAGGGTGGGAATACCTGCCGCCGCCGCCATATGCATCAGCCCGGAATCATTGCCCAGATAAAAGCTGCACCGTCGCAGCATGGCAAAGGCATCCAGCAAGTCGGGGGTGCCGACCAGATCGATCATTCGATCCGATGCCAAGGCCGACAGAACCGGCAGAGCCATATCCCGTTCCGACGGCGCACCAAAAACCGCCACCCGCGCCTGGGGCAAAATTCCGTCATCGGCCACCAGACGACGCACCGTTTCAGCGAAACGATCGGCGGGCCATTGCTTGCCGCCCCAATTGGCGGTGGGCCCCACCGCCAGGATCGGCCCATCGCCCAGCAACGCGGCCACCTTGGCGTCCCGCTCGGGCGAGACCCACAGACGCGGCGATAACGGCGGCAGGCGCATCTGCCGGGCCAATTCCTCGACCCGATGTTCGTGGCGCTTCTGGGCGCGAAAAGCCAGGCGACGCCCGGCCCGCAGCACCCAGGCCACCAGCGAGCCCCGCGTATCGGCCACGACATCCCAGCGCGTGCCCGCCATAGCCTTCCACAAATCCCACCAATGACCGCCGCGACGACGTTTCTTGATGATCCAGACCCGGTCAAGGTTGGGCAAATCGGCAAACAGCGGCGCGACCAGCGGGCCGCAGGCCACCGTGAAGCGGGCTTGGGGATAGGTATCGACCAGATAGGCCAGCACCGCCGTCGAAAGAACGGCGTCGCCAATCCGGCTGGACGAAATGAACAGGATACGGGGGGCTGATGTCGGCATAGACCGGATGGTCGGGGAGCCAAGCTCCCCTGTCAAGACCCCCACCGAGTCAAGACCCCCACAGACCCGTCCTTAAAATAGCGTCGATTAAAAATCGACGCAGCGTCCGCCCCGTTCCCAATCTTGATAACGGGTCGGCTCAGGGCCCTTGGGACCGCCCACTTCGGCAGGCCTTTCAACCTTTGGGGCAGGCTGCGACGCGGGCACGGCGGGGGTTTGATCGGGGTTTTTAATGTCGTCTTTGGCGTTGGTCATGATCACGGCTCTTGAACCTGTGGTCCACCATATCTATTGATGGCCGCGTCCGGGATCAATCGCAGAAAACCGTTTTCGCCTTCCCGGAGCATGGAGCAGCCGGTCTTGTCCCTTTCGCGTCCCCTTTTCTCGCGCCAGCTTTTTGGCGCGCGCGCCGTCGCCGTCGAAGCCCTGTCCACGGTCTTGCGCCGTCATCAGTCCATTGATGAAGCCCTGGATCTGTCGGAAATCGCCGACGAACGCGACCGCGGCTTTGCCCGCCTGCTGCTGGCCACCACCCTGCGCCGTCTGGGCCAGATCGACGCCTTGATCGATGCCTGTCTGGAACATCCCCTGCCGACCCGCGCCGCCATGGCCCACGATCTGATGCGGCTTGGTGTCGCGCAGTTGCTGTTTTTGAACACCCCCGCCCATGCCGCCATCGACA
>JASLCK010000332.1 GCA_030151865.1 Rhodospirillaceae bacterium
GCTGCTGACCGACGAGGGAACTCAGGTCGGCAAGGGCACCAAGCTGGCCGAGTGGGATCCCTATACCTTGCCGATCCTGACGGAACGCGAAGGTGTGGCCCACTACGTCGACTTGGTCGAAGGCCTGTCGGTTCGTGAAGTGGTTGACGAAGCCACTGGCATCGCCAGCAAGGTGGTCGTCGATTGGAAGCAGCAGCCGCGTGGTTCCGACCTGCGTCCGCGCATCACCCTGCGTGATGAAAAGGGCGAGGTCATTCAGCTCGGCAACGGTCTGGAAGCCCGCTACTTCATGTCGGTGGACGCCATTCTGTCCGTGGAAAACGGCCAGCGGGTCCATGCCGGTGACGTGTTGGCCCGTATCCCGCGCGAATCGTCGAAGACCCGTGACATCACCGGCGGTCTGCCGCGTGTCGCGGAACTGTTCGAAGCCCGCAAGCCCAAGGATCACGCGATCATCGCCGAAATCGACGGCCGCGTTGAATTCGGTAAGGATTACAAGTCCAAGCGCCGCATCCTGGTGGTGCCGGAAGATGGTGATCCGATCGAATATCTGATCCCCAAGGGCAAGCATATCTCGGTGCAGGAAGGCGATTACGTCCGTAAGGGCGACAGCCTGATGGACGGTAACCCCGTGCCGCATGACATCTTGAAGGTCATGGGCGTGGAAGCGCTGGCTAACTACCTGATCAACGAGATTCAAGAGGTCTATCGTCTGCAGGGCGTGAAGATCAACGATAAGCATATCGAAGTGATCGTCCGTCAGATGCTGCAGAAGGTCGAGATTACCGATGCTGGCGACACCACCTTCCTGGTGGGCGAACAGATCGATCGTCACGACTACGAGGCTGAAAACGCCAAGGTCATCAAGGAAGACGGCCGCCCGGCTCAAGGGTTGCCGGTTCTGCAGGGCATCACCAAGGCGTCCTTGCAGACCCATTCCTTCATCTCGGCGGCTTCGTTCCAGGAAACCACCCGCGTGCTGACCGAAGCCTCGGTTTCGGGCAAGGTCGATACGCTGCTGGGCCTGAAGGAAAACGTCATCGTCGGTCGTCTGATCCCCGCCGGTACCGGCGCGGTGATGAACCGTCTGCGCGAAATCGCAGCCGAACGCGACCGCGAACTGGGTATCGGTGTGCCGGAAGCCCCGGCTATCGAAGACCAATCCCCCGCCGCCGAGTAATCGGCAGCGGGCCGGAAGGCCGCCGGGCAACCGGCGGCTTGCCGGTCGGGAGAATGTGCCGCTGGAGAGATCCGGCGGGTCAGGTCCCCCGTCCCGTAAGACGGGGGATTCTTTTTTCTGGTCGATGAAGAGTCTGCGTTATTTATGATCGCGGATATTCTTTGTGGGCGGAGAATCGGGGAAAGAATCTGTGATTGATCGTCCAGAAACGGCGGTCGAGCGCAGAGTCGAAGCAGTCTGGGTTTATTGTGACGCTACTTGCCGAAGAATCTGCGCAGGGAACGTCGTCAGAGCCACAGATTCGCTTGACGGCGCATTTGCCTGTCCCTATTATCCGGCCCTCTCGGAAAAGCTGGTGGTAGGGGTCCAACCTAAACGCGGCTGTTCCGACCATCGAACCAGAAGACGCCGAACGGGTCGGCGTGAGAAACACCCGGAAGCTAGCCCCGGAGGCTTATCTCCGTTGGGTGTTTTTTTATCGTTACCCCTGTTTGGTAAAGGGAATGATGTATGCCTACGATTAACCAGTTGATCCGCAAGCCGCGCGAGCCCCAGCTGGCTCGTAACAAGGTGCCGGCTCTCCAGGCTTGCCCGCAGAAGCGTGGCGTTTGCACCCGTGTTTACACGACCACCCCGAAGAAGCCGAACTCGGCACTTCGTAAAGTCGCCCGCGTGCGTCTGACCAACGGTTTCGAAGTGACCAGCTACATTCCCGGTGAAGGTCACAACCTGCAGGAACACTCCGTGGTGATGATCCGTGGCGGCCGTGTCAAGGATTTGCCGGGTGTCCGTTACCACATCATCCGCGGTACTCTGGATACCCAGGGCGTCAAGGATCGTCGTCAGCGTCGTTCGAAGTACGGCGCCAAGCGTCCGAAGTAAGGATAGAAGCCTATGTCTCGTCGTCACGCTGCTGAGAAGCGCGAAGTTCTGCCCGACGCCAAGTACGGCGATGTGGTTCTGACCAAGTTCATGAACTGCCTGATGCTGGATGGCAAGAAGTCTGCCGCCGAAGCCATCGTTTATGGCGCTCTGGACAAGGTCAGCCAGAAGGCTGGCCAGGATGCCCTGGACCTGTTCCACACCGCGCTCGACAACGTCAAGCCCGCCCTGGAAGTGCGTTCCCGCCGCGTCGGTGGTGCCACCTATCAGGTTCCGGTCGAAGTCCGTACCGAACGCCGTCAGGCCCTGGCCATTCGTTGGCTGATCGACAACGCCCGTAAGCGCGGCGAAACCACCATGGTCGACCGTCTGTCGGGCGAACTGCTGGACGCCGCCAACAACCGCGGTGCTGCTGTCAAGAAGCGCGAAGACACTCACCGTATGGCTGAAGCCAACAAGGCCTTCTCGCATTACCGCTGGTAATCGGGGCCGGGCTTAAGCCTAGATGGAGCGCCAGACCCCTCTTGGGCGGTATCGTAATATCGGCATCATGGCTCACATTGATGCCGGTAAGACGACAACCACCGAGAGGGTTCTGTATTACACCGGAAAGTCCTACCGTATGGGGGAGGTGCATGAAGGCACCGCAACCATGGACTGGATGGAGCAGGAGCGAGAACGCGGCATTACGATTACATCGGCCGCAACGACTTGTTTCTGGCGCGATCATCGGGTGAATTTGATTGATACCCCGGGCCATGTCGACTTTACGGTCGAAGTGGAACGGAGTTTGAGGGTTCTGGACGGTGCGGTGGCGATTTTCGACGCTGTCGCCGGAGTGGAGCCTCAAACAGAAACAGTGTGGCGGCAGGCCGACCAATACGGCGTGCCCCGCATTTGCTTTTTGAACAAGATGGACCGACCTGGCGCCGACTTTTTCGGCACCGTGGAAGCCATCGGCCAGCGTCTTGGGGTTATACCCCTGGTGCTGCAACTGCCTGTAGGCAGCGAGGCGGATTTCGCCGGAGTGATCGATCTTTTGCGCAATGTGGCGGTCCTTTGGAAAGGGGATGCTCCTGGCGCGGAATTCTCGGACGCCCCGATCCCGCATTCGATGTCCGAACAGGTTCGCGAGCATCGTCAACGCCTGCTCGACAGCATTGTCGAACAGGACGAGGCGGTGCTTGAAGCATATCTGGATGGGACCGAACCTGATCTGGAGACGCTGAAGCGATGCGTCCGCAAGGGCGTTCTGGCGAAGACGTTCGTCCCTGTGCTGTGTGGGGCGGCGTATCGTAACAAAGGTATTCAGCCGCTGCTGGATGCGGTGGTCGATTATCTTCCCGCGCCTGACGAGGTGCCCGCCGTGCGGGGCCGTCTGGTCAGCGGGGCGGAGGTTTCGCGCAAGGCCGACGATGACGAGCCGCTGACGGCTCTGGCGTTCAAGGTCATGCATGATCGTTTCGCCGGGAATTTGGTTTTTGTCCGGATTTATTCCGGGGTGCTGCGGTCGGGCGATGTCCTGTTCAACGCCACCCGGAAGCAGCCGGAACGGGTCGGTGGCATCGTCTTGATGCATGCCAATGCCCACGAGGATGTTGAGGTGGCTCATGCGGGTGATATCGTCGCCTTGCAGGGGCTGGAAAGGACCGTGACCGGGGACAGTCTGGGAACCGACGGCGAAGCAATGCTGTTGGAGCGGATGGAGTTCCCCGAGCCGGTGATCGAGGTGGTGGTCGAACCGCGCAGCGGCGATGACCAGGACCGGATGATGGAAGCGTTGGCCCAACTGGCCGCCGAAGATCCGTCGTTCCGTGTCGCTTCGCATCCGGAAAGCGGGCAGACGGTGATCCGGGGCATGGGGGAATTGCACCTGGAGATCATCGCCGATCGCCTGCGTCGCGAGTTCAAGCTGGAGATTGCCGTCGGGCATCCCCGGGTGGCCTATCGCGAAAGCGTTTTAAAGGCCGCTGAGGTGGATTACGTCCATCGGCGGATCTTGGGCGAGGTTGAGCAATTTGCCCGGCTGGCGTTGCGCCTGGAGCCGGGAGAACAGGGATCGGGCGTCGTCTTCGCCAATCTGGCGGACGAAGCGACGGTCCCCGAGCAGTTTGCGGATGGGATCCGCGCCGGTGTGGACGCTGCCTTGCAAAGCGGACCCCTGGCCGGATACCCGATGATGGATGTCCGGGTGTTGGTGACGGGCGGCGAGTACAACGCCCACTCCAGCGGCCCGGCTTTCGAATTCGCGGCCCGCGCCGCGGTCTGGGAAGCAGTCGCCAAGGCTGGCGGCAGGCTTCTGGAACCGCTGATGCGGATCGAGATCGTTACCCCCGACGACTATTTGGGGGATGTTATCGGCGACCTGAACAGTCGCCGGGGTCAGATCGCCGGGATGGATGCACGGGGCAATGCCCATATCGTGACCGCCCTGGCGCCGCTGGCCAAGATGTTCGGCTACGTCAGTAAACTGCGCTCTCTGAGCCAGGGACGGGCCACGTTTACGATGCATCTCGACCGCTATGGCGAGGTGCCCGCGCAGACGATCGAGGAAATCCGCGCCAAGCTGGCCGGCTGATCTCGTTGGAATAGACGGAGTTGATGAGAAATGGCGAAGGCAAAGTTTGAGCGCAACAAGCCGCACTGCAACATTGGCACCATTGGTCACGTTGACCATGGCAAGACCTCGTTGACTGCGGCCATCACCAAGGTTCTGGCCGAAACCGGCGGCGCGACCTTTACCGCGTACGACCAGATCGACAAGGCCCCCGAAGAAAAGGCCCGCGGCATCACCATCTCGACCGCTCACGTCGAGTATGAGACCCAGAACCGCCACTACGCTCACGTCGACT
>JASLCK010000344.1 GCA_030151865.1 Rhodospirillaceae bacterium
TTGAACGTTACTTGACCTGCGGAGCCGGGCTGGTGGTCGCGGTGCGGCGATCCAGCGCATCGGCTTCCAGACGACCGATGGCATAAACCAACTGATAGGCGGCAACCCGCAGATCATAACTGGCCACCACGTAATTGATCTGGGCGTTGGTGACCGCCGATTCGGCGTCCAGCACATCCATGACCGTAGCCTTGCCTGCTTCGCGCATCTTGCGCCGGGCGGTGAAGACTTCGACCGACAGATTGACGGCGTTTTCCAGCAAGCCCAAGCGTTCGCGGGCGGTGGCCAGTTGCGACCAGGCCTGACGGGTGGCTTCCACCGCCTTGTGATCGGCCTGCAAGGCAGTGTCCTTGCTGGCGGCGTAATCATAGCTGGCCTGGGCCACCTGCGAGCGGGTCCGGAACCCCGAGAACAGTTCCCAGTTCAACTGCACCAGCAAGGCCCATTCACGGGAAATGCCGTTGGTGCCGTCCTTATAGCTTTTGTAATCGCCGCGCCCGACCAGATCGACGGTGGGCAGATAACCGGCATCGGCGGTATTGATCTTTTCACCGGACAGGGTGACGTTCTTCTTGGCGATATCGACACCGGTGTTTTCTTCCTGCGCCGCCTTGGTCGCGTCTTCCAGAGACGTCGGGATCAGGTCCATCGGCGGCTGCGGGTCCACGGCATGGCCGACATCGGGGGCATGGCCGAACACCTGGACATACTTAGCCAAGGCCTGTTCCAAAGCGCCTTCGTAAGCGACGCGGCGTTCCTTGGCGATTTGCAGGCGCTGCTTGGCGTCCAGCACGTCAACCGCCATGCCCGACCCGCGCTTGACCCGTTCGTCTTCCAGGTTCAACTGGGTCTGAACGCGCTTCTCGTTTTCGCGCGACAGGGTGACCAGGGCATTCTGGCGCTGCACGTCGATATAGGCGCTGACCCCTTCCAGGATGGTGGCCTGACGGGTGGCGCGCAGAGTGGCTTCCGACACCTGCTTGCCATAGCGGGCCGTATCGACCGAAGAATCGGTCAGACCGCCATCATAGAGGCGCTGGGTCACGGTCACGCCGACCGTATCGCCATCACGCTGGAAAGGCTGACCATAAGTGGTACGGCGGTCCGAGCTGTTGACCCGCTGCGGGCCGACATCACCGTTCAGGCGGACCTGGGGCAGATAACCGGAGCGGGCCACGCCCACCCCCTCTTCCGCCGATTTAACGCTTTGATTGGCGGCGCGGATCTGCGGATGATTATCCAACAGACCGTTGATTTCGCTTTCCAAGGTGGTGGCGCCCGCAACGCCCGGCATCACCAGAACCGCAACCCCGGCCATAACGGCATGGGTCATCAGCCACGCGCGAAAGCGCATCCGATTAGTCTGAAACGTCACCAGCAAATCCCCCAAAAAACCTTTGTCGCCCCAGGCGAATAGCCACTTGCATTGCTACCTGATCAACAGGCTTGCCGCAAGTCTTGACTGTAAAGACTGTATAAATTTCAGTCTATCCCGAAGATCATAAACTCAGGTTGATAATTCCTTTGCGCAACTGTGCTGCAAAGCTGCTTCGGCTGCGGCAGCCAAAGCAGGACCATCACCGCCGTCATTAGGAAAAAACGCCAATCCGACTGAAACCGGCAACGCCAATTCCAGTCGGTCCACCTGAAAATTCTGCCCCAGGCTGTGGCGGATTTTATCGGCGACCGTGGCGGCGTGATCGCGGGCATCCTGGCTTTGGCCGATATCGTCCAACGCCACCATGAAGCCATCGCCGCCAACCCGCCCCACCAGATCGGATTCCCGCACCAGACGGCGCAACCGCTTGGCCGCCATCTGTAAGACGCGGTCCCCCACGTCATTGCCGTGTCGTTGATTGACGGCGCGGAAATTCTGGAAATCGACCACCAGCAGGGCCACCCCACTGCCGGTGGCGCGCACCCGCATCAAGGCCCGTTCCAGACAATCGAAGAAGTGGGAACGGTTGGGCAGATCGGTCAGGGCGTCATGGGTGGCGCGGTGGCGCTGATCGGCAGCGTCGCGCTCGCGCATGGTGACGTCGGACAGCACCGCCACATATTCGACAATGGCCTGACCATGGTCGCGAATAGCCGAGATCGACAACCAATGGGGGCTGATCGCGCCGTTCTTATGGCGGTTCCAGATTTCGCCTTCCCACATGCCCTTACCGCGCAAAGACGCCCACATGGCGGCGAAAAAGGCCCGATCATGCCGCCCCGATTCCAAAATCCTGGGATCTTGGCCCAGCACATCCTGGGGGTCATAGCCGGTGATCCGGCAAAAGGCCGGATTGACCGACGAAATCAGGTTTTGGTGATTGCACACCAAAATCCCTTCCGACGTCGTGTTGAAGATGGTGCGAACCAACCGCATGCTTTCATCCAGTCGGCGCCGCTCGGCGATATCTTGAAACACCAGAAGCCCGCCCACCACCTGCCCCGATGGATCGTGCAGCGGATGCCCATGATATTGAACGGGGAAACAACTGCGTTCGATCCGCCAGAACACCTCGTCGTCAGCCTCGACCTCCTCGCCATCCAAAATCCGCCGCAGCCGGGACTGATGGGGCGTGCCATCGGCGGCACTGTGTTGGATCACCGCCGCCAGATCACGGCCCAAAAGTTGGCCGGGCTGGTCGCAACCCAGTAATTCCAAAGCGGTCCGGTTGGCCGACTGGCACAGCCCATCCTGGTCAAGGGTGACAATCCCCTCGCCCGAGCAATGTTCGATCAACGCCAACAATTCATCTTGCCTGCGCAACTGACTTTCCGAGGCCTGCCCCTCCTCGTGCCGCTGGCGGCGCAGATCCCGGACTTCGATTTGATGATCGCGCAGAACCGTCAAGGCATCGGCCAGATCATCCAGTTCATCGCCCTGATTGCGGGCTGGGATCTCCACATCGTGATCCCCCCCGCTCAGGCGGCGCGCCACCACCGACAAACGCTCAAGCGGCGGCAGCACCCCTTGCAGGATGATCCAGCCTGCCAGCATTGCCAGCAGACACAAACCGCCGCCCGCCACCCCCACCAGCATGGGAGGGCTGTTCAGCAGCAACTGGGCATCATCGCCATAGCTGCCGGTGCCGATCACCCATTCCCACGGGGCAAAGGCGGCGACATATGACATTTTGTCAACCGCCGCCTCATAGCCTGGCTTAGGCCAGCGATACGTAACATACCCACTGCCCCGTTCCCGCCCGATGCGGGCAAATTCGGCAAACAGGGCCATGCCGTCAACATCGCGGAAATCACTCAGATCGCGCCCCACCAGATCGCTGCGCACCGGGTGCAGCAACAGGCGGACATGGAAATCGTTGACCCACAGATAATTGCCGCTGCCATAACGCATGGCGCCCAAAGCCCGCAGCGCCTGACGCTGGGCTTCAGCGGTATCGATTTCGCCTGACTGGGCGCGGTTATACTGGGTTTTGACAATCCCCAGCGCCGCCTCCACCATCTGACGGGATTTCACGGCGCGTTCGTGCAGGACGCTGTCGCGCAGCCCCCAAAATCCGCCGATGGCGGCAATCAGCACCCCCGCCAGAAAGACACCCCCGGCAAGGTTCAGGCGGGCTGCCACCCGCATGCGCGCAAGCAAACCCATGGTCGTTTCCATTCCCGTCACGGCTTGCTCGCGGATTGGTCCGTCGGCCAGCCTTTAGCATTGAGAAAACGCTAACACAGCATTGGCACCGGAAACAGTAGGGCGAAAGAAAGGTCTTTTCCGCGCTTTTTCAGAAAAGCTGCCATCTTGGCAGAGGATATAGGGGAGAGCCGTCTAAAGTTTGATGTCATTTTGGCAGATACGTCCAACTTAAGGATCATTACAGCCTGCTTTTATCTATATATTTCAACATATTAACATTTCGTCACATTTCTGGCACAACCATTGCTTAGGCAAAAGCAACTCCATGGAAGGTCCCGAAAAGAGGGTCAAAAAAAGGGAGGGCTTAAGGAACGCGGTCAAGTGACGCCACGCTGTCCCATGGCGGTGACTGGCGGCAAGACGATGGTGCAGGAATGTTGAAGGCTAGCCCCCGCGCGCATTCCGCCCCGTCTTGCTGCCAGTCGCAGGCGAGCTTGGCCGCGTTCTTTTCCGCCGTTTTGTCGAAACGCGACACTCTAGGAAAGTCAGCCAGGAATGCAGACGGCTTGCGCCATGGTTTCTACCCCCATCACCGAATCCGATCGACTGCGCCTGGGGATTTTGCACGACTTGCCCCTGCTGCTGCGCCTGCATGCCACGCCTCCGACCGCCAGCCTGCTGGAGGGGCTGCGCCGACAGGATTTCCCCCACTGTCTGGCCTTGCCCCCCGCCGGCGTCCAGGGACATGCCGCCCTGGCGGCGGTCGAAGGGGCGCTGGCGCATTATAATGGCGTTCTGGATGGCGGCGAATTGCGCGCCTTGGCTCAGGATCACCGCGCCCTTTATCTCAGCCCCACCGAGATTGACAACAATGGACGGCTGCGACGCAGCGGGGACCGCATGGTGCAAACCCTGAACGTGGTGTCCCATCTGTCTTCGGCCCCCGGCCATGCCGGCTTTTATGAGACTGCTGCCTATCTGGCCCATGGGGGGCTGGCCGACCTGGACGACTTCGCCCATTGGTGCGCCCGGCAGAAATGCGGCCCGCTTTACCCTGCCCTGACGGCTCTGACCTCGGCCTATGCCCATGACCTGCATGCGGCCTTGGACAAGGTGGTCAGCAAGCCCCGCCCCTATCTGCTGTCGACCCAAACGCGGTCCCCCGCTTGAGAAGGATGCGCTTCAGGGTTATGACTGGCCTCATGCGAACCTGGATCCAAGCCCGGCTGAACCGTAAGTTCCTGTTTTTCCTGGGGGCCGAGCTGCTGCTTGCCTCTTTGGTGTTTCTCGTCCTGTTCATCGGCCTTTACGGCCATCAACTGACGCAGGAGCGGGCCCAGGCTTCGGCACAGGTCAACCGGCTTTTGCAGACAGCGTTGGAAAACGCCATGCTGAAGCGTGACCTGGATGGTCTGCGCGACATTATCTATTATCTGGGCAAGCAAGATAACATCCGCCGGGTCAGCATCATCAACCCGGACCGCGAAGTCCGCTTCTCATCCCTGCCGGAAACCGTCAACGACACCATGCCGCCAGAACCGGGCGGCCTGACCGAAACCCACACCCGGTTTCTGGTGGATGAATTCGGCAATGAAGTGCTGCGCAGCATCAATCCGGTACACAACCGCGAACCCTGCAACCGCTGCCATGGCCCCATTGACCAGCATCCCATCAACGGCATCCTGATCGTCGATTACGACGCCGCCAGCCTGCGCGATTCCGCCACCAGCACCGCCCTGGCGCTGATCGGATCGGGGGCGCTGGTGGTTTTGGCGGCCTTGGGCGGCATCTGGTGGATGCTGCAGCGTCACATTCTGGCCCCGGTGCAGCGCCTGCAGGCCGCCAGCCTGCAACTGTCATCGGGCAATCTGGACGCCCGCGTCGCCCCCACCGGTCAGGATGAACTGTCCCAGTTGGGGCAGGTCTTCGACAGCATGGCCGGACATCTGCAAGACAGCATGGAGCGCATCCGCCAGCAGGAAGCCTTTTTGCAGACGGTGATCGACACCATGCCCGACGGCGTGCGGGTGATCGATCAGTCCTATACCATCGTCAAGGCCAATGGCGCTTATTGCCGTCAGATCGGACGCAGTATGGAGGAGGTCATCGGCGCACGCTGCCATGCCTCGTCCCACGGGTTGGATGCCCCCTGCCCGGCCACCCTGCTGACCTGCCCGCTGGCGGAAATCGCCAAGGACGGCAAGCCGCTCAAATGCGTCCAGCAATTCCGCTCCGCCCAGGGCCAGGACATCCCGGTCGAGGTGCATTCTGCCCCGCTCACCTTGGCCGATGGTCGCCTGCTGATCATCGAGGTGGTACGCGATCTGGGCAAGGAAATCGATTTTTCGCACCAGCAAAAACTGTCCGCCCTGGGGCAACTGGCCGCGGGCGTCGCCCACGAAATCCGCAACCCCCTGGCCTCGGTCCGGCTGGCCTTGCAGGGCACCTTGCGCGAAAGCGAACAGGGTCGCTTCAACGCCGACGAAGTGACGACCTATCTGCGTCTGATCGACGGACAGGTGGACAAATGCATCGACGTCACCGACCGCCTGCTGCGCTTAGCCATCAATTCCGGCGGTGAACGTCAGTTGGTATCGGTCAATCCGGCCATCAGCGACACCCTGTCGTTGCTGGCGTGGGAAGCCCAGGCCAACAACATCACACTGCGCCTGCTGCTGGACGAAGCCGAACCGCGGGTACTGATCAACGACAGCGAACTGCGCATGGTGGTGCTCAATCTGGCGCAAAACGCTTTTCACGCCATGCCCAAGGGCGGCACGCTGGAAATTACTTCGCGCCAGGTGGATGATCAGGTGGAGCTGGAGTTCGTCGATAATGGATCGGGCATTGCGCCTGACCATCTGGCACGCATCTTCGATCCGTTCTTTTCGGTCCGCGCCGACGGTTCGTCGGGAACCGGACTGGGGCTGACCATCTGCCGCAGCCTGCTGGAACATTGGGGCGGCGGCATCAGCGCCTTTAGCCAACCGGGTCAAGGGGCGCGCTTCGTGGTGCGCCTGCCCGCCGCTGATCGGGGGGTGGAATGAAACCCAGAATTCTGGTCGTCGAGGATGACGCCCTTCTGAACCAGTTGCTGGTCAACAACCTGATCCGCCTGGGCTATGACGCCCAAGGGGTCTATCGCTGGTCCTTGGCCGAACCCGTCATCGAAGATACCGAACCCGATCTGGTCATCATGGATTGCCGCCTGCCCGACGCCGACGGTATTGAACTTCTGCCCCAAGCCAGCCTGCGCCAGCCGGTGATCATCCTGACCGCTTATGCGTCGGTGCAGAACGCGGTGCGGGCGATGAAGCTGGGGGCGGCCGAA
Organism: Rhodospirillaceae bacterium; assembly: GCA_030151865.1. Classification (GTDB taxonomy): domain Bacteria; phylum Pseudomonadota; class Alphaproteobacteria; order Rhodospirillales; family Magnetospirillaceae; genus JASLCK01. Next base: position 6,918 of record JASLCK010000344.1, read on the forward strand.
TATCTGGTCAAACCGGTTAATCTGGACGAGTTGGAACTGGTGGTAAAACGCGCCCTGGACAATGCCGCGCTGCGCCAGGAAAACCAGTTTCTGAAAACCCGCATCGCTTCTGACGCAGCCATGGCGATGGTGGGCGACAGCCCGGCCCTGGCCGAGGTCAACCGCATGATCGACGCCGTCGCGCCATCGGACATGACGGTGCTGATCCAAGGCGAAAGCGGCGTGGGCAAGGAACTGGTGGCCAATGCCATCCACACCCGCTCGCACCGGGCGTCCCGGCCTTTCGTACCAGTCGATTGCTGTACCCTGCAAAAGCATCTGTTCGAGTCCGAATTGTTCGGCCATGAAAAGGGCGCCTTCACCGGGGCTGAACGGTTGAAGAAAGGCCTGATCGAAGGGGCCGAAGGCGGCACCTTGTTTCTGGACGAAATCGGCGAGATCGAGCCCGCCGTTCAGGCCAAGCTGCTGAGGGTCTTAGAAACCGGCCGGTTTCGCCGGGTGGGCGGCACCCGCGATCTGGACGCCAATGTCCGCATCGTCGCCGCCACCAACCGCGATCTGGCCGCCACCAGCCGCAGCGGTGAATTCCGCGCCGATCTGTTTTATCGCCTGTCGGCCTTTTTGATTTCGGTGCCACCACTGCGCACCCGGCGCGATGACATCCCCGCCCTGGCCGGGCATTTCATCCGCAACCATGATTTTTCCCGCCGGGTGGAAAAGCAGATCACCCCGCAGGCGCTGGCCATGCTGTCGGCCTATGACTGGCCGGGCAATATCCGCGAACTGAAAAACGTGGTGGAACGGGCCATCATTCTGTCGGGCGAGCGTCCGCAGATCGATGTCGAACATCTGGCCATTTCCGCCATCCTGACGCCCCAGGCGCCCAGCGCTCCCCTGACCGTTCCGGAACGAAGCAACAGCCCCGCCCTCGTTGGGTTGGACCTTGCCCGGGAACCCAGTCTGGAAGACGTCAAACGGGAATATCTCCGGCATTTGCTGGAGCGATATGCCGGTCATCGCGGCAAAGTCGCCCGCATTCTGGGAATCAGCGAACGCAACACCTATCGATTGATCAGCAAATTCGGCCTAGGTTAACCACCGATAAAAGGCATATCCCTGTGGTAGTGTTGATTGTCGCGGGATTGTCATTTAGGGTGTGCCCCCCATGGGCCAGTGCGCGAGAGGGGAAGGCGCATGAGCGATAGCACCATATTGGCCAAGCCGTCCGAAACGGCATTGGAAACCACCCGCCCGACGGATGCGCCCGCGCCGCAGTCCGATGCGGGCGAACGTCGCCATCGCGGCCCCCGTTTCAACACCGACCTGATGGGCGCGCTGGAAATTTCCCGCGATTTGGTGTGCCTGACCATCAACGGGCGGATCACCTCGATCAATTCCGCCGGTCTGACCTTGCTGGGCGCGGACGAACCGCAAGCGGTCGAGTTCCATCGTTTCCTGGATTTTCTGGTAGCCGAGGATGAAGGGGCCTATGACGACGGCTGGTTGGGCCGCAACGCCTTCCGCCGCGAGCCCTTGCCGGTCAAGATCATGCGCCTGGACGGCTCGATCCGATCGGTGGAACTGCATACCTATCGCGCCCGTGAAGTGGCTGCGGGCGCGGTGGTTGTCACCGGACGCGACGTCACCGAAGCCAGCCAGCTTGTTACCACCGTGCGCCGCACCGAAGTGCGTTTCCGCATGCTGGTGGAAAACTCGATCCACCTGATCTGCCATTGCCGCGACGACCGCATCGATTACATCAACCATGCGGGTATCCGCATGTTGGGCTATAAGGACGCTTCGGACATCGTCGGGCGTCCGGTGTGGGATATCTTCACCCCCGACTACCGCGCCGTCTTTGCCGAAAATATCGATCTTCTGCTGCAAGAACAGGGACGTCTGCCTGCCCGTCTGGCCCATGCCGGGGGCGAACGGCTGGACGCCCATCTGTGCGTGACCGTATTCCCGTCCGGCGAGTCGCTGGAATATATGATCGAGGCCACCGACATCACCGCTTATAACCAGGCGGTAACGGCGCTGCGCGAGTTGAACGAGGGTTTGGAAAACCGCGTGCGCGACCGCACCGCCGAATTGCTGGAACAACGCAAACTGGCCGAGGAACAGAGCCGTCTGGCCGACGAATCGCGCCTGTTTATCGAAAGCCTGTTGGAAACCGTTCCCAGCCCCTTGTGGTTCAAAGATGCCGAGGGACGTTACCGCAATTACAACCGCGCCTTCCGCGATGTCATGGGCATCGAAGGGGCGGGCTGGATCGGACGCAGCCTGCGCGAGGTGCGGTCTTTCGAACTGGCCAAGCGGCACGAGGAAATCGACCATCTGGTGGTCGCCCAGCGCGACAAATGCAGCTATGAGTCCGCCGTCCATTATTCGGACGGGCAAGACCACGACGTGCTGATCAGCAAGACCGCCTATTTCAATGGCGAAGGCGAGATCGCGGGCGTCATCGGCATGATGGTGGACATCACCGAACGCAAGGAAATGGAACGGGAACTGCGCCGTCTGGCAACCACCGATTCCCTGACCGGCGTCTACAGCCGCCGCCATTTCATGGCCACCGCCGCACTGGAGCTGGAACGCAGCAATCGTCATCACCGCCCGCTGTCGGTTCTGATGCTCGACATCGATCATTTCAAGAAGATCAACGATACCTTTGGCCATGCCGCAGGCGACGACGCCATCCGCGCCTTTACCCGCGCCAGCATTTCCGAACTGCGCGACAACGACATCATGGGCCGGTTGGGCGGCGAGGAATTCGCCATCCTGCTACCGGAAACCCCGCTGTCGGGAGCCTGGGAAGTGGCGGAGCGGCTGCGCCAGAAGATCGCCCACATGGTCCAGGAATGCGGAGAGGCAAGACTGACCATCACCGCCAGCATCGGCGTCACCGAAGCCTTGCCCGAGGACGGTTCCATCGAAACCGTCCTCTATCGGGCTGATCTGGCGCTTTATGACGCCAAGCACGGCGGGCGCAACCGGGTGGTGACCCGGCTTTAACGCAGCCCTGTTTTCTCTATCTCCGGCTTTCCAGTGCCATGCGCACGGCCAGACCGGCCAGAACAGTACCCATCAGCCAGCGCTGTATCAGGGCTACCGATGGACGGGTCTTTAAAAAGGCCGCGATGGATGCCGCCATCATGGCGATCATCGCATTGACGCTGACGCTGATGACAATTTGCGTCGATCCCAGCACCAAAGACTGTTCCAACACGCTGCCCGCTGCGGGTTCGATGAATTGCGGCAGCAGGGACAGATACAAAATGGCGATCTTGGGGTTCAGCAGATTGGTCAGCAATCCCATCAAAAACAGCCTGCGCGGCCTGTCTGGCGGCAAGGCGGCGACCTGAAACGGCGAACGCCCGCCGGGCCGCAATGCCTGCCAAGCCAGCCACGCCAGATAGCCCGCCCCCGCCAACCGCAGCACGTCATAGGCATAGGGCACGGCAAACAGCAGGGCGGTAATCCCGAACGCCGCACACAGCATGTAAAAGACGAACCCCAAGGCGACGCCGCCCAGGGAAATCAGCCCGGCCATCCGCCCCTGTGTGATCGAGCGGGAAATCAGATAAAGCATGTTCGGACCAGGGGTCAGCACCATGCCCAGGGCGACCAGGGCAAAGGTTGCCAGATTGATCATTGGCGGCATGATGCTTTCACTCTCCTGGGACTGAACGGGCCGGGCTGGTTTTTGGTTATAACGCCAGTGCGCTGCTGTCCACCACCAGGGCGATGCGATCGGCCAAAGCGGTCAGGCTGGCTTTCTGCAAATCGGCAGCGGCCAGAACTCCGCCGCCATGGGCGGGAAGATCGCGGGTAGCCGTGGCGTCGGCCACCACCGTCACCCCATAGCCGTGATCCAGCGCCGCCCGCGCGGTGGAACTGACGCAATTATGGGTCATGAAGCCGGTGATCAGCAGGTCCTTGCGCCCCAGACCGGTCAACAGATCGGCCAGCCCGGTGCCTGCGAACCCATTGGGCAGGGTTTTATCCACCACGGCTTCGCCCGCGATGGGGGCCAGAACATCGATAAAGGCCGCGCCCCGGCCGGTTGGATCGAACAGCGGCGCCCCCGGCTTGGACAGGTGGCGGATATGCACCACCGGCGTCCCCTGCAAGCGCGCGGTCGCCAGCAAAGACTGATTGACCCGTACCGCCGCCTCGATCCCGACCAACGGCAGAGCACCATCGAGATAATCATTC
>JASLCK010000347.1 GCA_030151865.1 Rhodospirillaceae bacterium
ACTGCTCGTCCGTCAGCCAAAAAAGATGGTCGTCCATTCAAGGGCTCCTTTCGGAATCCTTGAATCATAAACCCTCTACCAAGAAAACAATTTTTATGGGTCCGGACCCTAGCTCTATTTCCTCGAATATGGAATGAGCTGCTCCTCACAAGTGCATTAATCCCTTCATAAAAATGAATAATCGGATTGTATACGCATCCGATCTGCCCTTGCTCAATGAACATATCCATTGATGTGGTGTGTATATTTTCTAGCAAACTACGAATACAATCCTAATCATCGAGATTCACGATATACTTCTCCAGTAATCTTGTCGCAGCGGCATATTTTGCAATAGACGGCAGGAACATCAGGCCGATTGTGAGGAGTGCATACGAAAAGATATGAATTTGCATAAGCTGGTGGGCAACACCCCTGTTGATCAATCCCATCACTTGGATAAATGCATTTATAGCTATAAATGACCCAGTAAACAGCCAGTAACAAAATCCGCAAATTGACTTTATGTAGCGAATATTTAATTTTGTGACTTTTTCAAAGCTAAAGTTTTCAAGCGAAAACGCAACAGCGCCGCGCGACCGCTTGCAGTCCCTTGCAAATTGGGCCGGATTACTGTCCGAAAATATGCACCTTATCAGTGGAATTGACGCCTCAAACCCAAATGCGTCGGCGAACAATCTTTGTATTTCTGCGCCATTGTATCGGCCGCAAGCGTCTTGCAGTTTCAACGATATTTCGCGCATACGCTGCAGCCGCCTTTTCTTGTGGAGAAAAGCATCTTTACGAAAATAGTATGCGGCAGCAATGATTAAAAATAAGCCGCCAATTACAACCTGATATATGCTGTTATTTGCTTCGGTGGATATCTGAATATAATTCGAATCCAGGCTGAATTTTGCAAAAATGAAGTACTTCGATATCAGAAGAACCCCGGCCAACGATATCGCAGATTCGAATTTGAAGGCATTTATCTTGTTTATGAAGTTTCTGAAAAACATTATTACGAACCCGAGCACTTTTCCCCTCCCTCATTAAGATCTGCATTGGTTGCATAGTAACGGATTTGCCAGGGGAAACCCAGGGTTCCGGTGACACCCGCTCAATTCCCGGCGTCGCCACCGCTCCTTTCAGGCATTTCACAATAGCCGATGCATCAAAACGTCCGCTTTTGAGAGCAGGCGCAGATCCTCGGAATGACCGACAAGGGCGCTAAGCCGACATCAAATCTCCAACTGACGTCCGTCAGCGTTGGAATTTTTCCAGTCATTATTCCTAAAATATTCTAAATAATTTCAGCCACATATCACCCCTCCGATAGCAACTGACGCCCTGCCTTCCTGACGAAGGCGGGGCGTTTCGTTTTTGGAGGAAACCATGATGACCGGAGAGTTTCTGTCCTCGCCCCAAATGGGCGAACTGGCGAAGGCCATGGTCAAGGTGCAGCGGGCTTTGGCTCCGGTGTGCAAGGACGCTGAAAATCCGTTTGTGAAATCGCGCTATGCCACGCTCAACGCGGTGATCGATGCCTGCCGGGACGCCCTGATCGCTCAGGCGGTTTGGGTGGTTCAGGTGCCGGTGGCGGTCGAGGCTGGACATTTGGGGCTGATGACCAAACTGGTTCACGGCGAGTCCGGGCAGTGGCAATCGTCGCTCATGGTCATGCCGCTGCCGAAGAACGATCCGCAAGGGTATGGATCGGCGCTGACCTACGCTCGCCGTTACGGCCTCGCCACTCTGGTCGGGCTGGTGAGCGAAACCGATGACGATGGCGAAGCGTCCATGCCGACACGAAGCCGCGCCAAGGCTGCCGACAAGGCCAAACCGCCTGCGACGGCGCAGGCCCAACCGGACGCTCCGGCGGGGCTACCGAAGATCGACGGCATCGATTATCAGACCGTCACCGCCTCTAACGGCAAAGCCTGCGTCATCGCCACCGGCAATGCCCGCGACAAGCGGCCATTGCTGGAGCAGGCGGGATTTCGCTGGGATGGCAATCGCAAAGTGTGGTGGCGCTACGCCGCCTGACGGAGGAAGCCATGTCCGACACTCCACGGGCGGCAGCCTTGCTCGCCCAGGTGGCGCGCGGCTTGGTGCGCCATGGCCGCGAAGAAACCGCTCGCACCCTCGGGGATCGCCGCACCTACATCGGGCTGTCCGATGTGGGGCGGGCGATCACCTGCCTGCGGGCAGCGGTGCTGAACAAGATCGGCGATAAGCCCGCCGAAACTCTGCAACGACAACTGGTTCTGCAACGGGGGCACTGGTTGGAGGCCGGGCTGATCCCGGCCTTCCGGGCCAATGGGGCCACGCTGATGTCTCAGTTGGAAATCAGCTTGGCCCATGGCGACGTGCCGATCCGTGCTCACCTGGATCTTACTCTGGTGGCCGAGGGTGTCGTCCGGGTGCTGGAACTGAAAAGCACGGCCCGCCTGCCGGATGTTCTTAGCCCTGGCTACGAGATCCAGCTTTATGGCCAGATCGGCCTGCTTTCCGCTTACTGGAACCAGCCGGTATTCGCTGCCGAGGGCTTGAGCCAGCGCACTTTTCCCCAACTCGTCCAGGCTCTGTTTGGCATTGTCTTGCCGGATACGCCCGAGAGGGTGGACTTGGAAGGCTGGGTTTTATGCGTATCCATGAACGACGCCAAGGCATTCGGTCCCTATGGGCCGGATGCCAATATGACGGACTTGGTGCTGCGAACCGCAAAAACTCTGTGGCAGGCAATGCGGCAGGGAGAGTCGAACCTTCCCACCTGCCCAGGCTTTCACCCCCTGTGCGATTGGTGCGACCACGCCAGGGATTGCCCGAAATTCCGGGCGAACCCCGTTTCTGATCTAGTTCTGGAAGTGGAGTTGGACCGGTTCTCCCGTCTGAAAGCGGAAAAGGCCCGGATCGAAGAGGAAATCTCGGATTACGAAGCCCGGATACGGCGGTTTCATCAGCGTGCCGGGAACCCTGCGGGATGGCTGTCCACGGGGCGGTTTCGCTTCCGCAGCGCTCGGATTCCCGGGCGGAGAAGCATCGACCAAACCAGGCTGCGGGTGGAACTGATCCATCGCCTCGGTCCCGATGGCGCCGACGCGTTGCTGGAGCGAATCACCACCACCGGCAACGACTATGACCGCCTGACGGTCTCCCCCCTCACATAAGGCAGACAAAACATGATCGACGTGAACAACGTGGAATCGCTTCTCGATTCCCTAGCGAAGCAGGGCATCGACATCCCTGCGGAGTACCGGAACAAAATATCGACGCGGCTCTGCGACATCATCCAGTACGAGCCGATGGTCGGAGTCTTCGGCAAGACCGGCGCGGGCAAGTCCAGCCTGTGCAACGCCCTGTTTGGCAGGGACATATGCCCGATCAGCGACATTGCCGCCTGCACCCGCGAAGCGCAGCAGGTCAGGCTCAACATTGCGGGCAAGGGCATGATCTTGCTCGACGTTCCCGGCGTGGGCGAGAGTAATGATCGTGACGCCGAATATGACGCGCTCTATCGGCAATGGCTGCCCCAACTCGATCTGGTGCTGTGGATCGTCAAGGCCGATGACCGTGCCCTGGCCGTGGACGAAGACTTCTTCAAGCGGCTGGTCAGGCCGTACCTGGATGTCGGCAAACCCTTCTTCGTCGTCCTCAACCAAGTGGACAAGATCGAGCCGTTCCGGGAGTGGGACGAAAAGGCACGTCAGCCGGGCTCCCGCCAAGCGGCCAACATCAAGGAAAAATGCCGCGTCGTGGCGGGGGTCTTTGGCCTGCCTCTTGGTCAGGTTCTGGCCGTTTCCGCCGCAGAGAAATACGGCTTGGTGGAACTGGTGGACGGCATCATTCATGTCCTACCAGCCGAAAAGCGGATCAGCGTGCTGCGCCAGGTGCAGAGGGAATATTGCTCGGAAAAAGCCAAGAGGGATGCGGAACGAGGGATTCTCGACGTGATCGTTGAGGTCGCCGGAAAGGTGCTGTCCAAAGCTGTCGATTGGGTTGCCGGTAAGATTGGCAGCGTTCTCAGGGGGTGGTGGTGACACTGGTCGTCAAAGTCCGCCATGAAGCGCCGGTCGAAAACTTGATCCGGCGCTTTCCATCTTTCGTCCCCCTTCAACACGCCAGAATTGAGGCGCAGGATCATCGGCGTTGGAGCCGCAACGGTGGTGCCTCTTATTCCCACGATATGCAGGTGGTGTTCCTGGGAAAAAGCGGTTACGGCAAATCATCCATCGTCAATGCCATGGTTGGCCGGAGGCTGATGGAAACCAGCGACGTTGCCGCCTGCACGCGGGTTGTGCAAAGCGTCGAATACGAATTGCGGCCAGGAAATTATATCTCCTTCGCCGACCTGCCGGGGCTTGGGGAAAGCCAGGTTCGGGACGATGAATACCAGGAGATTTACCGGAAAATTCTGAGGAAGTCGGACGTTGCCGCTTACCTTGTTCGCGCCGACAACCGGGATTTCAGCATCGACCAACGCGCTTTTGACAGGCTTTTCCAACAAAGCAGCCAGCGGGAGAAGCTGATCATCGTCATCAATGGGTGCGACAAGATCGAACCCATCCACCGGCCAGTCGGGCGAGAACCGAGCCCACTTCAGCAGGAAAATATAGAGCGCAAAATCAGCGATCTCAGGACCGTGTTTCCGGGGGTGGCACACTTCGTCCCGTGCAGCGCCGAAACCGGATGGAATCTGGAAATGCTGGCGCAAACCATCATGCGCGTCCTGGCCCGCAGCAACGGCGTCACGCTGTAGGCTTCAAACGTCAGATCGTCGCCAGCATGTGCGTGGCGATCCCCATCGCCAACCCCGCTTCCGCCAAGCGGCGGTCGAGGGTGCACAGCGTGGCTCCCCGCTCTCCGGCGATGGCAAGGTGCAAGGCGTCTCCCGCCCTCAGCCCTTGGCTATGGTCGTCGGCAAACCTCGCGGCAATGCGGAAATGGTGGCCCTGGACGGGCAGAGTCTGAAAGGACTCGGCCACCAATCGATTGAACAGCGTCAAGGCGGCGGCACGGTGTTGAACGGTGAGCGCTCCGGTCCTGACCTTGATGGACAGGGCCGAGGAAAACTCCGTCACCACCCAATCGCTGATCGCCAAGTCGTCGGGATTTTGTTCGGAAAGCCAAAGCTGAACCCGCTCGGTGGCGGGTTCGTTGGCGACCGCAGCCACCAGCAGCGAGGTATCCAGATAAAGCATCAATAGCGGCTTTCGTCGCGCATCTGACGCAGAAGCTCTGCGGCTCCGATTGTTTGCATCGGCATGGTGTCGGTGACAGCCCGCAACGCCGCCAATGTCACTGGACGGCGTTGGGCCTGAGCCTTGGTCAGGTGAGCGACCGGCTTGCCCCGACGGGTGATGCAAATTTCTTCCCCGGCCTCGGCCTGGGCCACCAGTTCGCTGAGATGAGCCTTGGCATCGGCCAAGTTCACTGAGGTCATGACAGCCTCCTATCTGACCAAGTTGTTGGTCACTTATACCGCCTTCGTCCATGGTGGCGCAACTGTCCCATGGGATTTCCCCCTTAACTCAAAGGATTTCATTATGACCGATCCCCTCGCGGAGATCGGCAGCCTTTCGGCTGTCGATTTCGATGCCGGAGCCTTGTTCAGCGGCCAGCCCTCGGGTCGCAAAATCAAGGGCTATGCGGCACCTTGTCGGCACACTCCGGCCATCGATCCCGACTACCTATTCCCCACGACCATGCGGGATTTGGTGGTGTGGTTCATGGGCGCGAACGATTCCCTCTACCTCTTCGGTCCCACCGGCAGCGGCAAGACCAGCTTGGTCCGCCAAGTGGCGGCGCGGCTGAATTACCCGGTGTTCGATGTCACTGGCCACGGACGGCTGGAGTTCTCGGACCTGGCCGGGCACCTGACCGTGGACAACGGTTCCATGCGCTTTCAACACGGGCCACTGGCCCTGGCGATGAAGCATGGCGGGTTGTTCCTGCTCAACGAGATCGACCTGTTGGACCCGGCCACGGCTGCCGGACTTAACGGGGTGTTGGATGGTGCGCCGCTCTGCATTCCGGAAAATGGCGGCGAGGTGATTCCGCCCCATCCGATGTTCCGCTTCGTCGCCACCGCCAACACCAATGGCGGGTCCGATGGAACAGGGCTTTACCAGGGAACGCTCCGCCAGAACCTCGCCTTCATGGACCGCTTCTGGCTGTGCGAGGTGGCCTACCCAGACCCCACGTCGGAAATCCAGATTCTCGAACGTCGGGCTCCGGTTCTGCCTGCCGATCTGCGCTCCACCATGGTCGAATTCGCCAACGAGGTTCGTCGCTTGTTCATCGGCGACAGCGACGGCCAGCACCAAAACATCGAAGTCACCTTCTCCACCCGCACCCTGATCCGCTGGGCCGATCTGACCCAGCGGTTCCAGCCCTTGGCCCGCGCGGGCATCCAGCCCGTCACCTACGCCCTCGACCGGGCATTGGGATTTCGCGCCTCTCCACCGACCCGCGCTTTGCTCCACGAGTTGGGGCAGCGGCTGTTCCCCTCTGCTTCCTAACAGGGTGCGAAAAAACCCTCTTTCGGAGGCATTTGCCCCCGATCCCCCAATCGGGAGGCACAGCCTCCCGAACCCTCCAGATTTCTAACTCTTTGAAAGAAAAAGAAACTGGAGGTTTGGAGGCTGCGCCTTCAAACGGGTCTGGGCGGTCGCCCAGCCGCGAAGCGGAGTTTTTCCGCACCCTGCTCAAGGAAAAATGCCATGACCAATGCCATTCCCACCGACATCACCGTTTTGAAGCAACTCATCGCCCTGCGGCTGGATGTGAACATCTGGTCCGCCAGGAAGAAGCTGACCCCCGCCGATTTCGGCACCCTGGCTTTACCCCCGGAAAAGCTGGCCTCGCTGGGGAGCAAGAAGGTCTGCAATCCCGAAGACTTGCGAGTGTTCGCCACCCTCAAGGCCCGCGCCATTTCGCTGCTGGATCGCCACGGTATGCGGTTCCTCGGCGGCTGGGCCATTCCCGAAAATGCGGTCAAGCCGGTGAGCGAGGGACTGAAGGCCATCGCCACCGATTTCGCCGCCGCCAAGGAGTCCTTCCTCGCCCGCTACGATCAGGCCATCCAGGAATGGGTCAGCACCAATCCCGGCTGGGAACCGCTGATCGCCCGCTCGCTGGTGGGCATCGACACCGTGCGGGCACGGCTGGGCTTCGCTTGGCAGATGTTCAAGGTCGTGCCGCCCAAGGGCCAGGCCGGGCAGAGTCTGACCGAAGCGGTCAACGCCCTCGGCGGTTCGCTGTTCGGGGAAGCCGCCAAGGTGGCCGATGAGGCGTGGCACAAAAGCTTCGCCGGGAAAACCGAAGTCACGACCAAGGCTTTGTCTCCCATCAAAAGCCTGCGGCACAAGCTGACCGGGCTGTCCTTCGTCGAGCCTCGGGTGACTCCCCTGGTGGATCTGATCGACGCGACCCTGGCGGCGGTGCCCGACAAGGGACCGATCACCGGCACCGCCTTGGTGGGGCTTCAGGGGCTGGTCTGCCTGCTCCGCGATCCCGCCGCCATGATCGACCATGGCCAGCGAATCATCGAAGGCCAGAGCCCCAATGATGCCTTGCTCGGATTGCCGGTCCACCCGGCTGCCGATCATACCCCGGTCATCGACGCCGATAACTTTCCCGACTTCAACGACGACGATCTTCCCCCCGATCTGCCGATGGAACCCACCTCCACGCTGGACTCCCTCGGCCTATGGTAAGGACTTCAAACTCCCATGCACAATTCCGCCATCCTGCAATGCCTGCCCCTGCTGGCCGATGCCCTGGGGCGGGCTTATGGCGTTGCCGTCGAGATTGGCGGCACCGACGCCTACACCACTGGCAAGGTTATCCGCCTTCCCAGCCTTCCCGCCCAAGCCGATGCCACCTTCCTGGGTTTGGTGCGCGGCTATATCGACCACGAGGCGGCGCATGTCCGCTTCACCGCGTTCCAGGTCATTTCCCAGGCCAACACCACGCCGCTGGAGCGGCACGTCTGGAACATCTTCGAGGATTGGCGGGTCGAAGCCAAACTGGCGGCATATTATCCCGGCTGCCGACAGAATTTTATCTGGCTGATCCGCCACCTGCTCCTGGAGGGGACGTCTACGCTCCCTTCGGGGGTTGCCGTGATTCTGGATTGGCTGCTGCTGACGGTTCGCTCCTGGAGCGTGCCGGAATTGGCAACCCGGTGCCAGGAGGCCGCTGGTGTGATCGACCGCCAATGGCCGGGTTTGCGTCCGGATGTGGAGCCAATCCTGGAGCGGATGCGCGGTCACTGTCCCGATAGCCTGGCCTGCCTGGACTATGCCCGTCAGGTCATCCGCTGCCTGAAGGATTCCACTCCGTCTCTTGGGCAAAATTCATCCCCGGATTTGGTGGTCAGCACTGATATCCAAAGCCTGATTTCCGCAGGAGAAAGCGATCTTCCCGACGATTTCGGACAAGTGCTGAGGAAATCCCTGGGACAGAACGCGACGGAGATCAACCGCCTCACCGTCGCCATTGTGGGGGACAAGCCTCGTCTGCCCGCAGACGCCAAGGCTCGCGCCGCCATCGACCATGCCACCGCTGGCCTACGGGCACGCCTGCATGGGTTGGTGCAATCATCCCGGATGGTCAGGCGTAAACCCGCCAGAGCCGGGAGGATCGACCCTCATCGTCTCCATGGCGTGGCTGTGGGAAATCCACGGATATTTGCCACCCATCAGGCCCGGCCCGCCATCAACACCGCTCTGCATGTGCTGCTGGACACGTCCGGCTCCATGCGGGAGCGGATCGGCCTTGCCAACCAGTGCTGCCGCGCTGTGGCTCAGGCCATGGCCTTGGTTGGCGTGTCGGTGGGGATCACCGCCTTTCCGGGCAACGAACCCGGCACGGTGGTGCCGCTGCTTCGGCACGGGGAGCGTCCGGATCAATACCAGGATGTGGGAGCCAAGGGCATGACCCCCATGGGCGAAGCCCTGTGGTGGGTGCTGCAACGACTGTCCACCCTGCCGGAACAACGCCGCATGGTGCTGATCATCACCGATGGCAGCCCCGATGGCACTGCCAACGTCCGGGCCGCCATCAAAGCGGCAGCGGCCCTGGGTGTCGAGGTTTATGGCCTCGGCATCGATTCGTCTCACATCACCACCCTGCTGCCCGATCGCAGCCGGGTGATCGCGACTATCGGCGAATTGCCTGGGGCGGTCTTTTCCATGTTGGAGCAAACGCTTGTGTAGGGAGACGGCTTGGGGAGATCCCAGGCCTCTTCCGCATTAACAAGTATCGAAACAATATTTACCGATTTTTTTGACCAATAATGTCACATCTATCGGCCTTATGCGCATAAATAGATAACAAATATAGCAAACTAATCTTGATGATTTTGGCCGATAGCTGGGTATTATTGTATTATCTAATCTAGATTGATTAATTTAATACGTACATTTCCTCCATGATATAGGCACACTTACCAAGGAAGATGTGAGATGAGCACCAAAGACACCTCAATGCGGCAGGACATCCTGTCCCGTATCGATGCCATGCACGATTACATGACCAAGAAGCACAACAAGGTCTTCTCGGTCCGGTTCGATGTAAGGTTTCCAGCCTCCTATCCATCTTCTGGAGAGGATATCGAGAAGAAGATATCGGCCTTCTCAAGGCGATTTAAGGAACATTACGACAACCGTGACATCGATATCGCCTATATCTGGGTGCGCGAGCAGGTTTCATCCCCCCATCCCCATTATCATTTTTCTGTTCTTGTGGATGGAGCAAAGGTGCAAAGCACCTATGGGCCTCATCAACAGGCGGAACGAGCCTGGAAGAATGCCCTTAAAACCGATCAGGACGGACTGATCGACCATTGCAACCATAGCCGGGATGGCAGGCCATCCTTGAATGGCACCATGATCCGCAGGGCATCGTCCAACGCAAGCGGCGACGAGCTTAAAGGCCAGCAGGAGGAATTCGAGAAAAATATGAGATACTCGAAGGACATGGCGTCATATCT
>JASLCK010000358.1 GCA_030151865.1 Rhodospirillaceae bacterium
CATGTTGCCGCGAAGCCGGGAAACCGGCTTCGCGGTCGCATCAAGACCCACCGCAGCATCATGCCGCCCCATGGAGGGCATCAAATGCAGACCATTCCCATTATTACGGTTTTTGATACCAACAAGCTTCTGCATGCGGGAACCAGTGACGACATCCTTCACCCCGTCAAAGCCCCGCCCGGGTCCCTTTACATGGTGGTAGGAGAGAAAAGCCTGGGCGCGAGCCAGGCATCGGGCGATCTGGTCGTCGATAGCCAAGTCGGCGACGTGTTGCAATGGAGCGCCGCATCGGTATCAGGCAACCGCGACGACCAAGTGGTTTTCTCGGGCTTCGAGGCTTTTGTGCCCGGGATTTTCACCCAGCCTTTGCCCAGGATTTTGCACCCCGTACATCCTGCAAGCGAAGAAGACGCGGTCAAAGGATTTGGCCCCAACGCCATATCCGCCCTCTGGACAGCCGACATTATCGGGGTTGGGGCCAGTCTTTATAAATTCTCCTTCATTATCCGCTATACCGACCATAACGGCGACATCGCGTTCTCTCATTATATCTGGGAAAGCGAGATGCCGACGGTCGATCCAATCATCAGCGAAACCGCTTCGTCCCTCGCTGACGCCTGACCTTTGCCAGCGCCGGAACGGGCCCCTTCGCTCAGATCACCAATTGCCGCAAATCGTCCAGCAAGTTGGGGCCGGTCGGTTGCCAATGCAAAAGCTGGCGGGTTTTCTGGCCCGATGCAGGCATATCCAGACCGGCAAACATCGCCAGCCAACCAAAGACTTCCGGGGCCTGATCCGGGGCGATGGAACGGACCGGCAGATCAAGACGCGCCGCAATGGTTTCGACAATGGCGCGCATCGGCACCCCTTCTTCAGCGACGGCGTGATAATGGGCATTGGGCGCGGCCCGTTCGACCGCCAGCCGGTACAATCGGGCGACATCCAGGCGATGGGCGGCGGGCCAACGGTTCTGCCCGTCGCCCACATAGACGCATTCGCCCCTGGCGCGGAACATGCCGATGGCCGGAGTAATCAATCCCTGGCTGAACTGATCATGGACCTGGGGCAGGCGCACCACCGAGACGTTACAGCCTTTGGCAGCCAAAGCCTGAACCGCCTCTTCGGACGCGGCGCGGGGATGCACCTCGGCGCTGATAATCGGGTTATCCTCCAGCGCCGGTTCACCCGGACGAGACAGGGCGATCGGCACGCCCGATGTCACGATCAAGGGCCGGGATGTGCCGATCAGCCCCTCCCCCAGCGCGGTGATGATGGCGCGGTCTTCTTCGCAATTGGCCTTGAAGCGGGAAAAATCGTGATTGAAGGCCAGATGGATCACCCCGTCGGAACCGGCAGCCGCAGCTTTAAGGCCCGGCAAATCGGCCAGAGAGCCCAGGCAAACCTCGGCCCCTGCCGCGCTCAAGGCTTCGGCCTTTTCCTTGGAACGACTGAGCCCCACCACCTGATGCCCTGCCGCAAGCAGGTCCTTGACGACGGCGGAACCGATATTGCCGGTCGCCCCGGTCACGAAAATACGCATGACATTTGTCTCCTGATTACCGTTGGAAACCAATGTCGGGCACCCTGTTATCCTGGTAAAGTAGTGACCTTATCATATTAAAATGGATACCAGGATGCCGGGGAACGCCAACCTGCTGGGGGCTTTTCTGAAAGACCGCCGAGCCAAGCTTGATCCGCTGGCCCTTGGCTTTCCTGCTGGGCGACGGCGCACGCCCGGTCTGCGCCGGGAAGAGGTAGCGGCACGCGCCAATATCAGCCCGACTTGGTACACTTGGCTGGAACAGGGACGCGGTGGGGCCCCATCCGCCGATGTCCTGGATCGCGTCGCCCGCGCCCTGATGCTGACCGATCTGGAACGGGAACATCTGTTTCTGCTGGGCTTGGGACGCACCCCGGATGTCCAATACCGCAAAAACGATGGCGTGACCCCCCGCTTGCAACGCGTCCTGGATGCCTTGGCCCCCTGCCCCGCCCTGATCAGAACCGCAACCTGGGATGTGGTCGCCTGGAACAACGCCGCCACGGCGGTTTTGCTGGATTACGCCGCGATGGCACCTGATCAGCGCAACATCCTGCGTTTTTTCTTTCTCGATCCACGCGCCCGCACGGCGCAATTCGATTGGGACAGCATGGCGCGTTTTGTATTGGGCACGTTTCGGGTCGAGACCACCCGCGCCGGGGCAACAGCCGAAGTCAGCCCCCTGATCGAGGATCTGTGCCGCAAAAGCCCGGAATTTCGCGCCATGTGGGAAGACAACGATCTGCCCCAGCCCCATCCCGACGGGGTCAAGCAAATGCATCACCCCGACCTGGGCGTCTTGACCTTCGAGGTCTCTGCCTTTGCCGTCGATGGCCGCCCCGATTTAAGTCTGGTGATCTATAACCCGACCAATCCCAAAGACGCCCAGCGGATCAGCGAACTGATCGGGGCACTTTGATCATATACAGCAAAGCCACCCCAGCCGCGGCAAAGCCCGATGCGGCACCGACCGCCAGGGACCAGCGGGGACCAAAGCTGTCGGCCACCCAACCGACAAAGGGCGAACCGATGGGCGTGCAGCCCAAGGCAACGGCGATCCGAATGGCCATGACCCGTCCCCGCATGGCGGGCTCGGCCGACAATTGCATGACGCTGTTGGTGGCGGTGGCAAAGGTCAATGCCGCGATCCCGATCACCACCAGCGATCCGGCAAAGCTCCAATAACCGGGGGCGACCGCCGCCATTATGCAGCCGACGCCAAAGATCATTACCCCGGACAGCAAGGTCCGAAACCCAGGGGTGGAACGACTGGCGGCCAGCAACGAGCCCGCGATGGTTCCTGCCGCCATACAGGACGACAACAGCCCGAATCCCCTGGCATCGGTCTGAAACACCCGAACCGCCATGGTCGAAATAAAGATCGGGAAATTAAGACCAAAGGTGCCGATCAAAAACAGCATGATCAGCATGGCCCGCAGATCGGCACGGCCCCAAACATAAGCCAATCCCTGAACAAAACTGCCCTTAGCCTGCCCGGCCCGCGCCTTGGGATAAAGCTGGTGGAGACGCATCCACCGCAACGACGTCACCACGGCAAAGAAAGACAACCCGTTCAAGACAAAGGCCCAACCGGTTCCGATCGAAGCAATCAGCAAACCCGCCACGGCCGGTCCAATCATCCGTCCCGCATTGAAAGAGGTGGAATTCAAGGCCACGGCATTGGACAGATTGGTCTGATCCACCAGTTCGCCGACAAAGGTTTGCCGCGCCGGGGCGTCAAAGGCCGCTGCACAACCAAACAGAAAGGCCAGGACATAAACCTGGGTCAGGGTGATTTCCCCGCTCACCGTCAACACCCCCAGCAACAAAGCCAGGCCACCCATGATGGTCTGGGTCAGCATCAGCAAGCGGCGTTGATCGAAATGGTCGGCAGCATACCCCGTCCACGGCAGTAGCAGGATTTGCGGACCGAATTGCAACCCCATAACAATACCAACCGCCTGGGCGTTATGGGCCGTCAGTTGCGTCAGAACCAGCCAGTCCTGGGCAGCCCGCTGCATCCAGGTGCCAATGTTGGACACCAGCGCTCCTGCGGCCCAAATCCGGTAATTGACCACCTGAAGCGAACGAAACAGGGAAAGAGTGGTGATGGACATGGGGATTTAAGGCCTGTTGCCACCATTGAAACGACCGAAATGATGGGCCATCGCCAGACAGAGCAAGGCCGCGCCCAGTCCGAAAGTGGCGGCATCGGCCGCGTTGCGAAGATGGAAATCCCCCACCTGAAACAACAACAGATACGCACCGATCAAATTGGCCAGACCCCATAAGGCATTAATCATGGACGAAGATTGGCCTTGTCCGCGCGGGCGGGCAAATGGGGTTTGAAAAGGGCGCCCCATCAGACCGCTGACCAGATGGGGAACGGCATTGGCGGCAAAGGCACCGCCAAAGAACAGACTGAAAAAACCGGCACCGGGCATCATGGACTGTCCTTTTACAAGCAGTTCCGCCCGCCGGGAAATCACGTCAATCCTCGGTCAGGCGCTTCAACAAGGCTATGGCATCAGCCACCCGTTCCTGTTCGGGGCCGCTGAGCTTGGTTTCAATCGCCCGACACAGCCAATCCTGACGGGCGGCACGGCCTTCAGCAATTCGGATGCGACAGGCATCGGTCAATGACAACAGAACCTTGCGCCCATCATGGGGGTCGGGGGCTCCGGTGATCAGCCCGCCCTGTTCCAAGGCGGTAATCACCGCCCCCATGGATTGCGGGCGCATTCCCTCGGCCCGCGCCAATTGCGACAAGGTGGCGGGACCGTCTTGTTCCAGACGCAGCAACACCGAAACCTGCGACGGGGTCAAAGCGTCGTGTCCGGTTTCCTCGCGCAGGCGACGTTTCAGCTTACCCACCAGCCCCCGCAAATCGGCAGCCAAAGCCCAGGCCAGGGCAGAATGGGAAGAAGATGGCGGCATCGTCATATCCAATGACCTATCACTTATGGAGATTATCTGTAAAGATAAACTTATCAGTTTATCTTAATAAATTTACCCTATGCGCTTTCTGGAAGCACGGTTTTCTCGCGGAAATGACGGGGAGACAAACCGACTACGCGCTTAAAAGCATTGCTGAAAGCGCTTTCCGAGGCATAGCCCAAGGCTTCAGACAATTCCGTCAGGGGCGTGTTGTCGCGGCTCAAAGCCCGCTTAGCCAGACGCATCCGCCAATCCGTCAGAAACCCCAAAGGCGCTATTCCCGCCGCCGCCTTGAAGTGCTCGGTAAAGCTGGTGCGGGACATGCCCGCCAGCTTGGACAGGTCCTCCAGACGCCAGTCATGTCCAGGATTCTTTTGCATGGCCTGCAAAACGATGGCCAGACGAGGATCGCGTAAAAGCCGCAGCCAGCCTTCGGGAATATGGCTGGCGGTTTCCAAATGGCGGCGCAGTATCTGCAGCAACAGCAACTGACCCAATTGAATCGCCGCAAGGCCAGCCCCCGGCTGTTCTTCCATCCGCTCGCGCACCAGACGCCGCAAGACCCAATGCAGGTCAGCCGCCGCCCCATCACTGGCGGAAATATGGATCAGCGGCGGCAAAATCTCGGTCAGCAAAGACGCATTGTGGGGATCCAGTTCGACATGGCCGCACAACAGCACCAAATCCCGCGTCTGACCGATTGCCCCGCTTTTATCCCCGCGCCTGAACAGGCTCAGCGCCTCCACCGGGGGCAGACTGGGATCGCTGGTCAAAACGAAGGGAGCCGCTGCCGCCAGCAGGAAGACATCCCCCTGCCGCAACCTCAGACGCTCGCCTCCCCTCTCGGGGATGAGCCAGCATTCACCTGTCGTCACACCAAAGAACTTGATTTGCGACGGTGGCGGAAAACGGACAGACCAAGCGCCGCCCGCCGATAACTCGCCCGAAATCACCGATTGAGCATCGACCAGTCCCAGAATGTTCGATAAAGGATCGCTTTGCATTGCCGTATTTTCACGCATGAAATGCGGATGCACAAGCATTCTAAGACCGTCAGGCTCCGCCTATCCTTGTCGTCATTCAACTTTGTCAGGAGCCTTTTCCATGACCACCCCGCAATCACCCCTCCCCTCGGGATGGGGGGCCACCACCACCGCCACGGACGTAATCGCCGGTTTGGACCTGTCGGGCAAAACCGCCATCGTAACCGGTGGTTACTCTGGCTTGGGACGGGAAGCGGCGCGCGTGCTGCGGTCCGCCGGAGCCGAGGTCATTGTCCCGGCCCGTGACCTGTCCCGCGCCCGCGCAGCCTTGGACGGTATCGACGTCCGCATTGAGTCCATGGACCTGCTTGACCCGGCTTCCATCGACGCATTTGCCGCACGCTTTTTGGCGACCGGGCAAGCACTGCATATCCTGATCAACAGCGCCGCCGTCATGGCCTGTCCCCTGGCGCGCGATGCCAAAGGACACGAATCGCAGTTTTCCACCAACCATCTTGGTCATTTCCAACTGACCGCACGCTTATGGCCTGCCCTTGCCAAGGCCAAAGGGGCACGGGTGGTGGCCGTATCGTCACGCGGACATCGTTTCTCGCCGGTCATCTTCGATGACCCCGACTTCCAGAACCGCGATTACGACCCCTGGAAAGGCTATGGCCAGTCCAAAACCGCTAATGCCCTGTTTGCTGTCGAGTTGGACCGACGCGGCGCCGCTTCTGGCGTACGGGCATTTTCGGTTCATCCGGGTGGAATTGTCGATACAGGGCTAGCCAAATATGTTGACCGCTCGCATCTGGTCGCCTATGGGGCCATCGACGCCCAGGGGCGGGCCATTATTGACCCGTCGCGCAATCTCAAAACCCCTGAACAAGGTGCAGCCACCATCGTCTGGTGCGCGGTCAGTCCAGAGCTTGCTGACAAGGGCGGCGTCTATTGCGAGAACTGCGACATTTCCCCCCTGGCGCCGGACAGCAACACCCGCATTGAACAACCGGCGGAACTGATGCATCTGGGGGGTGTGCTGTCCTATGCCATTGATCCCCAGGCCGCCCAGCGCCTATGGGAGATGAGCGAAACCATGCTTGGCTTCCAGACCGAATTTTAAAGCCCCTCGCAAGAAGCGCCGCGTGGGGAAACCATCAGCTTCCACGCGGCGCTTTCAGCCGTTTCCCATCATCGAGACGCAAGCCGGAATGGCGTAAGGCGACACGTCACGGGCTCAGAACGCTTTTTCCCAGTTCTTGGAAAGCCGCATGGCGCAATTGATCAGCCCCACCATGGAATAGGTCTGGGGAAAATTCCCCCAAAGCTCGCCCGAATGCGGGTCAATATCCTCGGACAGCAGACCAAGAGAATTGCGATAGGTCAGGACTTTCTCGAACAGCTTGCGCGCCTCCTCCAACCGTCCCAGCGTTGCCAAAGCGTCAATGTACCAAAAGACGCAGATGATGAAGGCTGTCGTTGGCCGCCCGAAATCGTCCTCACCGACATAGCGAAACAGGAAGTTGCCGGTCTGCAAGTTATTGGCCACCGCCTCGACGGTGGCAGCAAAGCGCGGGTCGTCGGCATCAAGAAAATTCAGCTCATGCAGAAGAAGCAGCGTCGCATCCAATTCCTGCCCATCGAAGCGGGAGACGAAGCTGTTCATCTCCGCATTCCAGGCTCGTTCGCAGATGATGGCATGCAGCCGGTCCGCTTCCCTACGCCAATGCCGCCCCCGCTCGAGCAGCCCCAGACGTACTGCGACCTTGGCCAGCCGATCGCACGCCGCCCAACACATCACGGCCGAGAAGGTGTGGACCGAGGCAATGGTGCGGAGTTCCCACGGCCCGGCATCGGGCTTGTCGAACAGGGCGATGGCCCGCTTGCCCAAATGCTCCAGTTCTTCGAACAGGGGCAGGCCCCCCGAAGGGATCAGGCGTTGATCAAAAAAGGCGTGCATCGCCGCCAAGGCCACACTGCCGTAAACATCGTTTTGCCGTTGCAGATAGGCCTGATTGCCGATACGCACCGGGCCGCTGCCCCGGTACCCGGCCAGATGCGGGACAATGCTTTCCTCGATGGCGGCGTCGCGGGTGATGCCATAGACGGGACGCAGGTCCCCTTCGGCGGCATCCTCGACAATGTCGCTGATAAAACGAAGATAATCCTCCATCGTCCTGGTCACCCCCAGGCGATTGAGGGCGTGGATGACGAAATAGGCATCCCGCAGCCAGCAATAGCGATAATCCCAGTTCCGCCCGCTTTCGGGCGCTTCCGGTATCGAAGTGGTCAGGGCGGCGACAATCGCACCGGTTTCTTCGAAATTGCAGAGCTTCAGGGTGATGGCCGCACGGATCACCGCCTCTTGCCATTCGAACGGGATCGACAATCCACGGACCCAGTTGTTCCAATGGTGCAGAGTTCGCTCGAACAGATCACGGGCCGTTGTCTCCAGGCCGGATTGCAGGCTTTCGTCGCTTCCCAACAGCAGGTCAATCGGGCGATCAAGCACGAAGGAGCGTTCTTCGATGATGTAAGAGACGGGAGCGTTGGTGGTCAGCCGCACGGTCTGGGACGGCGAGACATAGCGGATATGGTTGCTGCCCCTGGTCATCTGGGGCGCCAAGGCGCCGTTTTCAAAACGCGGCCGCAACCTGATCAATAATCGGGGCCGACCATGCAACGGCCTGATCCGCCGCACGATCATCGGCGGGCGGTAGATCCGTTCGTAATGGGCATAGCGGGGCGCAAAATCGATGACCTCGACCTGGCCGCCATGATGATCGTACAGAACAGTGCGTAAAATTGCCGAATTGGGCAGATAGTTTTGATCCGCATGCAGTTGATCTGTCAGTTCCAGGGAAAAAGCGCCGTCATATTTCATCTCGGCGTCCACTCCCCCGTTGAGGAGGGAGGAAAAGATCGCATCGCCGTCAAACCTTGGAAAACAGCTCCAGACGATGGAGGCCGAGTTATCGACCAAAGCAGCAATGCTGCAATTGCCTATGACGCCCAACTCAAGCGTATTCATTGCGTGACCTTGCCTTCCATCGCATGACTGAGATCAGTAAGCCAATGCCGAACCGCAGCCGAGGACGGCAGGGTGAAACCTGAATCCGCAGAACATTCCCGCACACGAATCGACAGCCCGCCCATATGGTCAACCATCCGAAAGCCGTCTTCGTCGGTGACGTCGTCGCCAATGAAGACCGGCACCCTTTCGGCGTAAGGGGCCAGCCGCATAAAGCGCTCTATGGCCCGGCCCTTGTCCCATCCAACGGGGATCAATTCGGCAACCGCCCGGCCACGCAAGACCCGCAATGGGGTTGAGACGGTGCGGGCGATCCCTTCCATCAAGGCCACGACCGCCGCGCCATGTTGGGGAACGGTCTGAAAATGCAGGGCAATGGAGCGGGGTTTCACTTCC
>JASLCK010000363.1 GCA_030151865.1 Rhodospirillaceae bacterium
TGTCTAAGCTGGAAACGCCGGAGGCCCGCCGTTCGCGCTCGCTGGCGTTGATCAAGCAGGCCCATAAGCGCCCGATCTTCGGCTAGAGCTGTTTCCGTTCAAACGAAAATAATGCCTCTGGCGGCGGCACCTCCGGCGCCAGCCAGGCTCAAACGCCGCTCGGGCTTGTCGTTAATGCCTCTGGCGGTGGCACCTCCGGTGCCAGCCAGGCTCAAACGCCGCTCGGGCTTGTGTTCTGACTTTGTCTGAACGGAAAACCCTAATCCCTGGTCTTACCCTTTCCTGACGGGGTGGCGTGCGCGCCGCCCCCTGATCTGTTTCCCCCAGCCGCAACGCCTTGGCCCCTGGCCCGGTCTTGCGGCTTTTTTCATGGCCGCGAAGGAGCGCCCGTTCTATGACCAATCCCACTCAAACCAGCCTGTCCAAGATCAAAGAGGCGCAGACCCGCCCGCAGATCGACGGGACGATGCAGAAGGCCTATGCCCAGAGCGGTTCGGCCACCTCGGGGCTGACCTATTACGATCTGCAGGAAGGCGCGTTGGTGCTGCAGCCGCAGATCACCCCCTTGCGCAACCGCATTCCCCGCCTTGGCTCGGGCCGGGGCAGTCAGGCCAACTGGCGCGCCATCACCGGCATCAATACCACCGGCATCGGCGTCGGCGTGTCGGAAGGCAACCGAGGTGGCGTCATCGCCACCTCGACCCAGGATTTCATGGCGGCGTTCCGCGGCCTGGGCCTGGAAGATTATGTGACCTTCGAAGCCGATTATGCCGCCCAGGGCTTTGACGACGTCAAGTCGCTGGCGGTTCAGGGTCTGCTGCGTGCCCTGATGATCGGCGAGGAAAAGGTGATCCTGGGCGGCAACAGCTCGATGCCGCTGGGGACCACCGCCGCCCCGGTGCTGGCCGATCAGCCGACCGGCGGGTCGCTGGCCGCCGGAACCCAAATCTCGGTCCGCGTCGCCGGTCTGACCATGGACGGTTATCAGACCGCTTCGGTCCAGGGCGGGGTGCGGGCTCAGGTGGCCCGCACCAACGCCGACGGCAGTTCGGACAGCTATGGCGGCGGCACCGCCAAGCTGTCGGCGGCCGCCCAGATCGGCACGGCGGGCGACGGCAATGCCAGCCATAAGGTGACGGCTTCGGTGGCTCCGCTGCCGGGCGCTGTGGCCTATGCCTGGTTCTGGGGTGCGCCGGGCGCGGAGGTGCTGGGCGCCATCACCACCATCAACAGCGTGACCATCGCCGCCGCCGCTACCGGCAATCAGACCGCCGCCAGCCTGGGCCAGTCGGACAATTCCGCCAATAACCTGGTGTTCGACGGCCTGCTGACCCAGATCGTCAAGCCCGGCAGCAACGGTTATGTGATGACCATGCCCACCGGCAGCGCCGGTCAGGGCACGCCGCTGACCGCCGACGGGGTGGGCGGCATCGTCGAAATCGACGCCGCCTTGCAGCATTTTTGGGACGTCTACCGCTTGTCGCCGACCAACATCTGGGTCAGCAGCCAGGAACAGCTGAACATCACCCGCAAGGTGCTGCAAGGCGGCATCGGCAGCGGCCAGCGCTTCATCGTCAATGTCGAGCAGGGCAAGGTGATGGGCGGCGATCTGGTCACCAGCTATGTCAACAAGTTCTGCATGGACGGCGGCCAGACCGTTGCGGTGCGCCCGCATCCCAACCTGCCCGCGGGCACCATCCTGTTCGACACCGACTTCTTGCCCTATCCGCTGTCGGGGGTGGCCAACATTCTGCAAATGCGCTGCCGCCGCGATTACTACCAGATCGAATGGCCGGCCAAGACCCGCCGCTATGAATACGGCGTCTATTTCGACGGCGTGCTGCAGAACTATTTCCCGCCCGCTTTCGGGATGATCACCAACATCGGCAACGGCTAAGAGACCGTTCGATTCTTCTGCTGCGGCGGCTGACTGACGCGGTGGTCTGTGCTTCCGGTGCTCACGGACCGATGTCCGCTCCGCGCCGGTTCTCGACCATCACGCCATTCAGCCCGCCGCAGCGAAGTCTCAACCAGTCTCTAAGCGACCGTTCAATCGCCTTGCGCCCCTGTTCTTGCCGGAACCGGGGCGCAAGGCGTTTTGGGCAACCGACATTCTTGGAAAGGAACGGCTGATCATGGCCCACCTTATCAATACCACCGGCGTCGCGTCGGTGGTCGTCAACGGCAAAACCATCAGTCCCGACCGCAACGGCGCCTGGCATGCCGAAGCTGGTCTGGTCGAACATCTGCGCCCCCATGGTCTGGTTCCGGCGGCGGAAGTGCGCCCCGAATCGGGCCTGGATCAGGACAAGGATTAAGCCCATGGCCTTGCCCGATCTGATCGTGTTGGCCGACGTCAAATCGTGGCTGGGTCTGACCGACCCGGCCCAGACCGAGGACGACGCCTTGCTGGCCGCCCTGATCGCGGCGGCCAGTGCCTTTATCCGCAGCTGGTGCCGCCGCGATTTCACGGTCCAGCCTTATATCGAAACCCGCGACGGCACCGGGGGCATGCGGCTGGCGCTGACCCATACGCCGGTTCTGTCCATCGACAGCCTGTTGATCGACGGCCAGCCGGTGCCCGCCGCTCCGGCCATCGGGGCCAGCGGCTATTTCTTTACCCCGACCATGCTTTATCTGCACGGCCATCGCTTCCGGCGCGGCTTTGGCAATGTGGTGATCAGCTATCGGGCCGGGCTGGTGGAAATTCCCGCCGATCTGCAACGGGCCTGCGTCGAACTGGTGGGGTTGCGCTTCCGCGAGCGTGACCGCATCGGTCTGACCAGTCGCGCCCAGGCGGGGGAGACCACCGCCTATAGCCAAGCCGATGTGCCCGCGCCGATGCGCGTCGTACTCGACGGCTATAAGCGGATTCTGCCGCTATGCGCCTGAGCATCAGCAGCACCGCCGAGCGCACCGCCCAGGATTTGCAACGGTGGGCCGGGGCCATCCCCGACCTGTTGGAAACCGCCGCCCAGGACCTGGCCCGACAGGCCGAGGATCATATCGTCGCGGCGCTGGGGGCTGAGTTGAAAGCCCCCAGCGGACGACTGGCCCGATCCATCGAGGCCGAGGTTCTGGCGCAACCGCCCGCCGGGGCGGCGGTCCAGGTGGGCAGTGCCCTGCCTTATGCCGCCGTGCTGGAAGCCGGTTATTCCGGTACCGAGCAAGTGAGTGAGCATCTGCGGATGATGACCATGGCCTTTGGCCGTCCGGTGCCTGATCCGCGCGAGATTCTGGTCTCGGCCCATACCCGCCGGGTGACGCTGCCCGCCCATCACATCTTTTCCGCCCCGCTGGACGCCATACAAGGCGATATCGCCCGCCGCTTCGCCGAGGCCCTTTGGCAAGGATGCCCCCCATGACCCCATCGCGTGACAGTTACTATCAAGCTCTGTTCGCCCTGTTGCAGGGGCTGAAAAGCCAAGGCGTGGTCAAGGTCTGCGACCGCAGGCTGCGCTTTTTGGACGAAATGTCGGCCAGCGAACTGCCCGCCTTGTTCATGGCGGTGGACCATCAGCAGACCGCCCAGCAACGGGGCTTGCCGCCCCGGCGCACCCTGGGGGCCAAGGTCTTTCTGTATGCCGCCAATCCCGACCGTCACACCCCGGCGGGGGTGCAGTTGAACGGCCTGATCGATGCGGTCGAACAGGCGCTGGCCCCCGATAGCCGCGCGGTCAACGGCGAGAACGTCCAGACCCTGGGCGGCAGCGTCAGTCATGCCTGGATCGAGGGCGCGATCGAGGTTTTTGAAGGCCCGCAAGGCCAGAAAGCCGCCGCCATTCTGAGCGTGCAGATGCTGCTTCCCTGATTTTTCCCTTTTCCTTACAGGAGTTGTTTTCCATGGCCATCTATACCTTCGGCTCGGGCTCGCTTTGGGGCGTGCGCAGCGATATCGCCAACCCGACCCCCGTCAAGTTCGGCGCGCTGCACGATGTCAGCGTCGAATTCACCGCCAGTTCCAAGCAGCTTTACGGCCAGAACCAGTTCCCGCTGGCGGTGGCGCGCGGCACCGGCAAGATCACCTGCAAGGCCAAGTTCGGCCAGGTTCAGGGCCGGGCCTTCGCCGATCTGTTCTTCGGCGCGCAGATGCAGCCGGGGCAGAGTGCGACCGCCAATGGCGAGGCCGTGGCGGTGCCGTCGTCGTCGCCCTATCAGGCCAGCGTCGTCAATGCCGCCTCGTTCGTCACCGATCTGGGTGTGATCTATGCCTCCACCGGCATGGCGCTGACCCGTGTTGCCTCGGCCCCGGCGCAGGGGCAGTACAGCATTGCGGCGGGCGTCTATTCCTTTAACAGCGCCGATCAGGGGGCCGGTCTGCTGGTCAGCTATACCTACGGCGTTGCCGGATCGGGCCAGAAATTCACCCTGTCCAACCAGCAATTGGGCGTCCAGCCGGTGTTTCAGGCGGCGCTGGAAACCGTCTACAACGCCCCCGGCGGTCTGAAGAAAGCCGTGCTGACCCTGAACGCCTGTGTGTCCAACAAACTGTCGATGGCCACCAAGCTGGACGACTTCGCCATCCCCGAACTGGATTTCGAGGCTTTCGCCGATCCGGCTGGCAATGTGCTGACCTGGTCCTTTTCGGAGGCGTCGTGATGAGCTTGGCCGACGAAACCGGCACCATCCATCTGGGCGGACGCGACTTTACCGTCCAGGCCTTCACCTTCGATCAGCTGCAACGGATGATGCCCGCCTTTGCCCGGCTGCGGCGCGGTCTGGCCGATGGTGGGTTGGAAGCCGCCCGCGACATCATCGCCGCCGCCCTGGATGACAGCCTGCCCGCCGCCGAGCTGGGTCAGCTGCGCACCAATGTGCTGGAAATCCTGGATGCGGTGCCGGTGGTGGCCCGCCTGTCGGGCTTGTCGGCCATCGGCGAAACCCTGGCCGGGGCCACCCCGGCGGGGGAGGCGAACCGGGCAGCCTGACGGACCAATCCATCGATTGGGACCAGCTTTACGCCCAGGTCGTGGCCTGTACCGGCTGGACCTGGGCGGAAGCGGGCCGTCTGACGCTGCCCCGCTATCGCGCCCTGCGCGCTTACTGGGATCAGCATCCGCCCCTGCCTGTGCTGTTGGAAACATGGCTGTCGGGGCCACACCAGATGTCCTCGGCGCCAGACAAGAGCGATCCCGAGGATTTCCAGACCTTCTTTCAAGAACTCAGTCAGGCCGGTTTCTAGGACCGGCGCAAAGGGCCGATCATGGAGACTACCTTTCGTTTTGGAGCCGACGCCAGCGAACTGCAAAGCGTCATGACTACCCTTCAGGGACAGTTCCAATCCCTGAACGCCATCGCGGCACAAAGCGGCGATGCCATGGCTGATTATGGGCAAGGAACCAGAAGCGCTGCCGATCAGGCCGAACTGTTCGGCCAGCGGATGCAGCGCGCGGATACCAATATCCAAACCCTGAACGGGCAATTGGCGGCGCAACAGACAGTGGCCAAGGCTGCCCAGGACGCTTTGGCCCAGTTGGGCGACAAGGCCGATGCCTCGGCCCGCCAGCAGATCAAGGCCGAGACGGATAAGGTCGATCAGTTGGAGGCTGCCTTGCGACAGCAAACCGCTGTCAGCGATGCCGCCGCCAAGGCCGAGATGACCGCTCAGAAGTCCCAGATCAACGAGGAAATCGCCCTGACCGAAGGGGCGGCGGTGCGCGGTGAAATCTCGGAAACCGAGAAGAGCGCCAAAATCGCCCAGTTGCGCCAAGCCGAGGATCAGGCGCAGATCGAATATTACGGCCATCGTCTGCAGCTTTATCAGAACGATGAAAAAGCCCGCATCCAGGCGGAGAGCGCGCTGTCATCGGCGGTGAGCAAGGCCAATACCGACCGTATCAACAGCGATACCCAGGCCACCCAGGCCCGCATCACCGCCTGGCAGCAGACCCTGAAGCCCATCGACCGGGCCATCGATCAAAGCGTGACCGGCATCATCACCGGCACCAAAACCACCCAGCAGGCCATCAATGGTTTGGCCCGCAGCATGGTGGCGTCCGGAGTGGCCGCGGCGGAAAGTTGGTTGAGCAAGCAGGTCGCCACCCAGTTGGCTTTGACACAGACCACGAAAACCCAATCGGCCATTCGTGATGGCGTCAATGCCAGCGAGAGTTCCAGTTTCCTGGGACGCCTGGGAACCATGGCGTCGAGTTGGTTAGGGCTGGAAACGGAAAAAACCTCCTCGACCGTTGTGGGGGAGGGGGCCCGCACCACCGTGACCCAAACCGGGGCCGAGACCAAGACCGCCGTCGAGACGCAGCAGACGTCGGAATCCGTAGCCTTGTCGGCTGGGCGCGGCGCTGCCGGGACCTATGCCGACGCTTGTGCCGAATTGCCGTATGGCTGGCTGATCGGCGGCGGTTTGGCGGCGGCGTCTTTTGCCGCGATTAAAGGATTTTCGGCGGCGGGCGGTTGGGATCGGGTGCCCTATGACGGGGCCATGACCGAACTGCATAAGGACGAAATGGTGCTGCCAGCGTCCATCGCCGGGCCGTTGCGTAGCATGACCCAGGCTGCTCCCGCCTATGGCCTGCCGTCCGGCGTGGGTGGTCCGCTGTCAGGCGGGGCGCTGGCCGGGGGCGGAACGGTGGGCGGCGATACCCACCATCATTTTTCACCGACCACCCACATCACCGTGAACAACCAGGGATCGCGCGCGCTGACGCCCGATCAGGTGGGCGACGCCGTGCAGGCGGCCTTGCGCAACGGTCATGCCGGGCTGGTCAAGCAGATCAGGGCGATGCGATGAGCAATGTGATTTTTCCGACCCTGCCGGGCCTGTCTTGGAGCATCGGCAAGCAGCCGGAATTCAAGACCGTCATCACCGAAGCGGCGGGCGGTGTGGAATCGCGGGTGGCCCTGTGGTCGGCCCCGCGTTGGCATTTCAAACTGACCTATGAATTGCTGCGCGACGACGTCACCGCCGAGCTGAAGACCCTGATGGGGTTTTTTCTGGCCCGGCAGGGCAAGTACGACAGCTTTCTGCTGCGCGATCCCGACGATTGCGCCGTGGTCGGGCAGGCGTTGGGCATCGGCGACGGGGCCAATACCGTCTTTCCCCTGGTGCGGTCCTTTGGCGGTTACAGCGAGCAGGTGGGCGCGGTCGATCAGTTGAGCGTCGTCACCGTCAACGGCCAGCCGGTGACGGCCAGCATTGCCCCCTTTGGCCGCGCCGTCACTCTGGCCGCCGCCCCGCCTGCGGGCGCGGTGGTCACTGCCGACTTCAGCTTTCTCTTCCGGGTCCGCTTCGACATCGATCTGGCCGAGTTCGAGCAGTTCGCCGCCCGGCTGTGGCAATTGCAAACCTGCGATTTGGTGAGTCTGAAATGATCCCCGCTTCCGCTGATCTGCTGGCGTTGATCCAGTCCGGACAATATGCCCGCGCCGATCTGTATGCCATTACCCCCAAGGGGGCGCAGGCTCCCTTTTATTGGACCAGCGCCGACCGCGATCTGGTGGTGGGCGGCGTCACCTATTCGGCCCTGGGACCGGCCTTGGAGCGGGGCCGCTGCAAGTTGGTGGTCGGGCTTGAGGTGGATACGCTGGATTTGACCGTGACCGTCGATCCCGCCCGCGAACCGCTGGTGTCGGGTGTGCCGCTGCGCCAGGCCGCGCAGCGCGGCATGCTGGATGGGGCGGATGTGTCGCTGTCCTGGGCTTATCTGCCCGATTGGTCGCTGCCGTTGCGCATCATCGGCACCAGCCTGCGGTTTGTGGGGCAGGCGGGCAATATTGAGGTGGGCAACATCTCGGTCAAAATCCCCGTCAACAGCCCGCTCAAGCGCTTGGATGTCCAGGTGCCGGGGCCGACCTATGGCGCAGGCTGCCCCTGGGTGTTGGGCGGGACGGGCTGCGGGCTCGATCTGTCGGCCTGGGCCAAGACCGGCCATGTGCTGGCTGGGGCCAGCGACGGGGCCATCCCCTGCGACCTCGGCGATGCCGACGCCACCTTTACCGGCGGCAAGGTTCTGGTGACATCGGGCAGCGATTGGGGCGTGCGCCGCACCGTGCGCTTGCATCAGGGCGGCGTTTTGACCCTGGCCACGCCCTTGCCCTGGGTGCCCCAGGCGGGCGATCAGATCACCGTCTGGCCCGGCTGCGATCATGCCTTGCCGGTGGTGCAGGTGGGCAGTTGGAGCGGGGTGGTCCCTGCTTCCGGTGTCGTGACCCTGGGCGATTGGGCGGCGGATATGGGCGTTATGCTGGGGGCGTCCAGCACACAATTGGTGATCTATGACGAATACGGGAACGAGCAGGCCGCGCCGTCATGGATTACAGCCCCCGGCATTTATTCGACCAGGATCAGCAAGGAGAACTTCGACTATTACCAAGTGGTCGAGAAGGTGGTTACGTCCTCTCAGCCAATGGCCTCCGTCGCCGGTACGCCTGCCTCGGGGCAATACAGCATTGCCCCCGATAACTCTTATCGCTTTGCCGCCGCCCAGGTCGGGCAAAGCGTGCGGATCAGCTATCGCCAATGGGTCAGCGGCGGCAAATCCTGCGCCCGCTTTGGCAATTTTGCCCATTTCGGCGGGCAACCCTTCATCCCCGCACCGGAGACGGCGCTATGAGCGAAACCCAACAACGCGCCGCCGTGGTGGCCGAGGCCATGACCTGGCTGGGCACCCCTTACCACCATATGGGCCGGGTCAAGGGGGCGGGCGTCGATTGCGCCATGCTGCCCGCCGAGGTTTATGCCGCCTGCGGGATGATCACTCCGGTGCAGGTGTCGTTCTATCCCATGGACTGGCATCTGCATCGGGGTGGCGAACGCTATCTGGCCCAAGTGCTGGACCATGCCCAGCCGACCGAGGAGCCCGGTCCGGGCGACTTCGTGCTGTGGCGGTTCGGACGCTGTCTGGCCCATGGGGCCATCGTCACCCAATGGCCGCACATCATCCATGCCGTCAACGGCCAGGGCGTCGTTCTGGGCAGCGTCGAAGACGACTGGCTGCGCGGGCGTGAACGGCGCGCCTTTACCCTGTGGGGGAAATCATGAGCATTCTCGGCGGCGGGGCCAAGACGTCCCAGGCGCAGCAGCAAACCATCGCCACCGGGCTGCAAATCCAGTCCTCGGTCGCGGGCAAGGTGATGCCGGTGGTTTATGGCACCACCCGTGTGTCCGGCAATCTGGTGTGGTATGGCGATTTTCAAAGCCATGCCCAGCAATCCAGCGGCGGGGGCGGCGGCAAGGGCGGCCCATCAGGCTGCTTTGCCCCCGAAGTGGTGGTGGCTGGTCCTGGCGGCGGCATTGCCATCGGTCAAATCAAGGTCGGCGATCCGGTCTGGTGCGTCGATCCCGAAACCGGCGAACGGGTCGAAGGCCGGGTGCAGATTGTCCATGTCCATGATGTCGTCCATGAGACCCACGACAAGATGCTGCGCATCCATCATCAGCGCGGCACTTTGCATGTCACCGCCAACCATTATCTGTGGGTGGACGGCATCGAAAAGCGCGCCGCTGAAGACTGGATGCCGGGCGACTATTTGACGGTCCTGGACGGCGAACGTTCAGAAATCCTGAAGATCGAAGCAGCCCCCGACATCGCCTTCACCTACAACCTGACCATTTCCCCCCATCACAATTTCTTCGCCGACGGGGTGATGGCCCATAACGGCGGCGGCGGCGGGTCGGGCAAGGGCGGCACCAGCTATACCTATAGCGCTTCGGTCGCCATCGGTCTGGCCATGGGGCCGGTGGCCGGGGTGGGGCAAGTCTGGCGCAGCAAGGACCAGTTGGGCGGGATTGGCGGTTTGGGCGCGGCCAGTCTGTTGACCGGTCAGCCGGGGCAGGCGGCTTGGGGCTATCTGAGTTCCACCCATCCCGGCCAGGATCTGGCTTATTCCAATCTGGCCTATGTCGGCGTCGCCAACATGGATTTGGGCGAAAGTGCTACGCTGCCGCAGATTTCTTATGAACTGGCGGGCTTTGGTGCGGCCTCGGTCGGGGCGGACTGTGATCCGGCCTGGGCGGTCGGCGATCTTTTGACCTCGCCGCTTTATGGGGCCGCCCTGCCTGCCGCCATGGTGCCCGATCCGGCGCGGATGCGGTCCTGGTGCGCTGCCATGGGCTTTTCCCTGTCGGACGTGCTGTCGGAACAACGGGCCTGCCGCGATGTCCTGGGCGACTGGCTGACCGCCTTTCAGGTGGCCGCCGTCTGGTCGCAGGCGCAATTGAAGTTCATTCCCTATGCCGATCAGACGGTGGGGGCTTACAGCGTCGATCTGACCCCGGTGATGGCCTTTGACGCCAACACCATCAATACCTCCTCGGCGTCGGACCCCTTGATCAAGGTGACGCGCCAGGATGTGGCCGACCTTAACAACGTCTATACCATCGAGTTCAAGGACCGTTCCAACAGCTATAACACCGCCACGGTGGACAGCCGCGATGACGCCCATATCGATGTCTATGGCAAACGCGCCGAGGGCAATCAAAGCTGGGGCTTCATCACCACGGCGGCCCTGGCCCAGCATGTGGCCGATCTGCGCCGCGACCGTGCCTTGGGTGTGCTGGCGGCTTATGAATGGCGCACCGATGGCCGGGGCGCTTTGTTGGAGCCCATGGATGTCGTCAGTCTGACCGATCCGGCCATCGGGTTGTCGGCTTATCCGGTGCGGGTCATCAAGGTCGAGGAAAGCGACGACAGTATCTTCACCATCACCGCCGAGGATATTCCCGGCGCGCTGTCGGCCCTGGCCCTGCGCCCCGTACCTGCCGGGCAGGGTTACGCCCCCAATTACAACCAGGATCCCGGCGATGTTCTGGCCCCGGTGCTGTTCGAAGTCCCCGACGCCCTGACCGGCGGCGGCGGGCTGGAAGTCTGGGGCGCGCTCAGCGGTGGGGCACTGTGGGGCGGGGCCGATGTCTATGCGTCCGAGGATGGGACCAGTTACAGCAAGATCGGCACCATTCGCGGGGCCAGCCGCTATGGCCGCACCCTGTCGCAATTGCCCATCGGCGATGCCCGCGATACTGCCCATGTGCCGACCCTGGCGATGACGGCAGGCACGCTGTCTTCGGTCAGTCAGGCCGATGCTCAGGCTTTGTCCACTCTGTCCTGGTTGGACGGTGAATTGATCGCCTATGAAACCGCCGCCCTGATCGCGCCCAAGACCTATCAACTGTCCGGGTTGGTGCGTGGAGCCTATGGCACCGCCATTACCGCCCATCAGCCGGGGGCCGATTGCGTCCGGTTGGACGGCGCGGTGTTCAAATATGCCTTCCGCCCCGATCAGATCGGCAAGACGGTGTGGCTGAAGTTCGTTTCCTTCAACGTCTGGGGCGGCGGGGTGCAGGATATCAGCGCCGTCACCGCCTATCAGTACGCTTTGCGCGGTGCGGCTTTGGTTTCTCCGTTGCCCAATGTCAGCGGTCTGACCACCGTCTATCAGGCGGGGATCAGCCGCTTGCGCTGGAATGCGGTCAGTGACTTCCGTGCCGTCGATTACGAGGTGCGTCAAGGTGTGTCCTGGCAGTCGGGCCAAGTGATGGGGCGCACGGCAGGCACGGACATGACCAGCATGGGTGACGGCACCTATTGGGTCTGCGCCCATTACAAGGTAGCCAACGGGCCGGATGTCTATTCCGCCCAGCCCGCCGAAATCATCATCGCAGGCAGTCAGCTTGTCTCCAACGTCATCGCCCAATGGGACGAGCAGGCCAGCGGTTGGAGCGGCACCTGTTCCGGCGATGTCGTTGTGAATGGCGCTATCGAGTTGGTTGGGGCTGGCGATCTGCTGGCGGCTGCCGACTGGCGGCAGGTGGCCGACGTGATTTCCTATGGCGGCATGACCGGCAGCGGCACCTATACCGTGCCCGCCGCCCATCGCATCACTGTCGGGCGGCCCGCTTCCTGCCAGGTGATCATGCAGACCACCGTGCATGGGCAATCGGCGCAGGACAATGTCTTGGGGCTGTCGGACTTGCTGGCGGCGGTTGATCTGACCGGCTCGATCCTGGGACCGTCGGTGTCGGCGCTGCCGCAGCTACGGTTGTCCCAGGATGGCGCGGCCTGGGGCGGCTGGCAGAACTGGTCGCCCGGCTTTTATACCGCCCAATCCTTTGACTTCCGGGTGGTGCTGGCATCGTCCGATGCCTCGGTCATTCCGATTTTGACCGGCTTTTCGGTCAAGGTCGATGTGCCCGACCGGGTCGATTGCTTTACCGCCCTGGCCGTGCCCGCCGCCGGGCTGATGGTGTCTTACGCCCAGGGGCTGCAAGGCAATCCAACGGCGGCCTTTAACGGCGGGCCGAATGGCGCGGTTCGCCCCAACGTCCAGATCACCATCGTCAATGCCCAGCCGGGCGATCAGGCGGTGCTGACCGCAGAGAGTTGCGCCGGGTTCACGGTGCAAATCGTCAACAACGGCGCAGGCGCGGCCCGCACCGTCAACATCATATCGCAGGGATATTGAGCATGTCGCAAAACCCCTTGGCTTTGTCCACCACCGGGCCGCTGCCCGGCCTGACCGCCGTCACCGGCATCAACAA
>JASLCK010000180.1 GCA_030151865.1 Rhodospirillaceae bacterium
CCCGTTCAGCGGCACCGCCCCAGCCCGGATCGGCGGCGCCATCGTCACCTTTGAACCGGGTGCCCGCCCGCCTGGCACACCCACCCCCTGGGGCAAACCCTGATCGTCACGGCGGGCTGCGGTTGGGCGCAGGCGGAAAACGGCCCGATCCAGAACATCAGGCCGGGCGACATCGTATGGTTTGCCCCCGGTGAACGCCATTGGCACGGCGCGACTGCCAGCACCGCCATGGCCCACATCGCCATCGCAGAAGCGGAAAACGGCAAGGTGGTGGATTGGATGGAACAGGTCACCGCCGCCGATTATCACGCCCCGCATCCCTAAACCGTCAGGATATCACCATGCAAAAACGCATCTTGGGCACCGGACTGAATGTTTCGGCCATTGGATTGGGCTGTATGGGCATGAGCTTCGGTTATGGCCCCGCCCCTGACCGGCGCGACATGATCGCCCTAATCCGCGCCGCCGTCGAACAGGGCGTCACCTTCTTTGATACCGCCGAAGTCTATGGCCCGCTCGTCAATGAAGAACTGGTGGGCGAAGCGTTGGCTCCCTTTAAGGGACAGGTCAGCATTGCCACCAAGTTCGGCTTTCAGCTTGATCCCAACGGCGGACCGCGCTGGGTTGGCCTGAACAGTCGCCCCGATCATATCCGCGCCGTCGCCGAGGCATCGCTGAAGCGCCTGAAGGTCGAAGCCATCGATCTGTTCTATCAGCATCGTGTTGATCCTGACGTGCCGATCGAGGACGTGGCCGGAGCTGTTGGCGATCTGATCCGCGCGGGCAAGGTCAAGCATTTCGGTCTGTCGGAAGCCGGGGCGCAGACCATTCGCCGCGCCCATGCGGTTCAATCGGTCACCACCTTGCAAAGCGAATATTCGTTGTGGTGGCGCAAGCCCGAAGCGGAGATTCTGCCGACGCTGGAGGAATTGGGAATCGGTCTGGTCCCTTACAGTCCGCTGGGCAAGGGCTTTCTGACTGGGGCCATCCATGCCGACACCACCTTTGACAGCGGCGATTTCCGCGCATCCCTGCCCCGTTTCACCCCCGACGCCCTGGCCACCAATCAAGCGCTGGTCGATTTGCTGGGCAGACTGGGCACGCAAAAACAAGCGACCCCGGCCCAGATTGCCCTGGCCTGGCTGCTGGCGCAGAAGCCTTGGATCGTACCCATCCCCGGCACCACCAAGCTTCACCGCCTGACAGAGAATAACGGGGCGGTGACAGTGACGCTGTCAGCCGATGATTTGCAAGACATCGACGCCGCCGCCCGCAAGATCACCGTCCAGGGGGACCGTTACCCCGAACATCTGGAACGGATGACTGGCAGATAAAGAAAAACGCCCGCCGGAACGATCCGGCGGGCGCTTTCTTTTCGAGCCTTAGCAGATCACCACAAAAAACCGCCGATAGCCGCCGTCGGGCGCAGGCCGTCGTGATTATCGGCCAGACGTTCCACCGCCGCCGCATCGGGGCGTTGGCCATAGACCACGCCCAGATCGTGGGCATGCACACCGCCGGTGCAGAACAGCACATCGATCCCCGACGCATTGGCCCCGGCAATATCGGTATGAAAGCCGTCGCCCACCGCCAAAACCTTCTTGCGGTCGGTGATACCCAGCTTTTCCAGGCAGACTTCGTAAATGGCCGGGTCGGGCTTGCCGCGATAACGCACATCGCCGCCCTTATGTTCGTAATATTCGGCCAAGGCCCCGGCGCAGATGATCTTCTTGCCTTCGCGGATCACCACCAGATCGGGATTGGCGCACACCATCGGCAGGGTGCGGGCCAGCGCCTGATCCAGAACGGGGGCGTAATCCTCGACGGTTTCCTCAAAGCGGTCGGGGCCGGTATTCATCAGGAATTCGGCCTGGGCGACGTCGCCGACCAGTTCCAGGTTCAGCCCTTCAAAGATGTTCTTGTCGCGCTCGGGCCCGATATGCAGGCAGCGATGGCCTAACTTGGCGAACCACGGATCGGCGCGGCGTTCCAGGGCGATATGCACCGCCTCGCCCGAGGACATCACTTCGCCGTACAGGCTGCGCTCGATGCCCATTTTGTTCATCAGATCCACCAGCGCGAAGGACCGGCGCGGCGCGTTGGACAGCATCACGGTCTTTTTGCCCAAGGCCTTCAACTGGGCCAGCGTTTCGGCAGCCCCGGCATAGGCGGTGGACCCGTCGTGGATGACGCCCCACAAATCCAGGATAAAGCCGTCGTACTGATCGGCCACTTCCCGCAGGCCGTCAAGAACCGGAAGCATCAGGCGTCCCTCCCCACCGCGTCGGAGATCGAAGCCAGACCATCTCGCTTCAGCAAATCCACCAGACCACGGTTAATGCGCGTCACCAGGCCGGTGCCCTGATAGACCAGCGCGGAATAAAGCTGCACCAGCGAAGCGCCAGCGCGGATCTTGGCATAGGCATCCTCGGCCGAGGCAATGCCGCCGACCCCCACCAGCGGCAGCTTGCCGCCGGTCAGCCGGTACATATCGCGCAACACCGCCGTGGCGGGCTGGAACAGCACCGCCCCCGACAAACCGCCGGTTTCGCCCTTATGGGCCGACTGCAAACTATCGGGCCGGGCAATGGTGGTGTTGCTGACGATCAGACCGTCCAAAGCGCCGCCCAACGCCACTTCGGCGATGTCGCGCTTATCTTCGTCGGTCAGATCGGGGGCAATCTTCAGCAGCAGCGGCGGGGCCTTGGGCAGGGCCGACAGGGCGGCACGGGTGCGGCCCACTAGGTCTTCCAGCGGACCACGACCCTGCAAGGCGCGCAAGCCGGGGGTGTTGGGCGAACTGACATTGATCACCAGATAGTCCGACAGCGGCCCCAGGGCCTGCACACCCTTTTCATAATCGGACGCTGCGTCCTCGGTATCCTTGTTCTTGCCCAGATTGGCCCCGACGATGCCCTTGCGCGGGCGGGCGGCCAGACGCGCGGCCACCGCTTGCAGACCTTCGTTGTTGAAGCCCATGCGGTTGATGACGGCGCGGTCTTCGCTCAGGCGGAACATCCGGGGCTTGGGATTGCCCGGCTGGGGGCGGGGGGTAACGCTGCCGATTTCGACGAAGCCAAAGCCCTGGGACAACATGGCGTCGGGCACTTCGGCGTTTTTATCGAAGCCTGCCGCCAGACCGACCGGATTGGGAAAATCGATCCCCCACAGGCGCACCTTCAGCGCCGGATCGTCAATGCGCGGCTGAGCAGGCACCAGACCCGATTTCAGCGCCTTGATGGTCAGGCCATGGGCCTGCTCAGGGTCGAACAGCCGAACCAGCGGCCCGGCGATGCGGAAGTAATCCAGCATGACAGTCAGTCTTTAAGCAGGGGGAAACGATGAAAGCCGTCTTCGCCCAGTGGCAGGGGATGAACATCCAGAACCGCCAAGATCGACAACGGCCCGTACAGATGGGGGAACAAATCCCCGCCCCGCGCCGGTTCCCATTTCAGGGCGTCGCCCAACTGGCCGCTATCGACCGCCAGCAGAACCAGACCGTTCTGCCCGGCGCGATGCTTGGCGGCGGAATCGCGCACCTGATCGCTGGTGGAAAAATGGATGAAGCCGTCGGCGGCATCCTGGGATGATCCCCGATATTCGCCCGCGACGGCGGCGGCCTGCCATTCCTCGGCACGGCACATATGATAGATGATTCGGCTCATGTCCCGACCCTAGCTTGGTTTGACCCTGCTGTCACGATCAGCCGCTGCCCGCTTTGTGCAAATCACCATTCCCGGCCAGCACAGGCCAAGTGGCAAAATGCAACCAGAGGCCGAACGGCCCCCTTTAAAATCGCATTGTGCGACTTATTCTATCTGGAATAGCCTATTACCAAAGTTAGAGCACCTGAGGAAAACCGCATATTTCGGCATCCGCCAGCGCTTTTTCCACCGTGGCACGACAGTTGCGTAAAGGAACCCAGCGCGAAAGTGCCGCGCACAGGTCAGGACATGAAGACCATGAAAGACGAAGATCTGGACCGCGCCAGCCCGGCGTTCCGTTATGCCCTGGATCGGGTTGGGCCGCGCCGCGACCCGGCCCTGGCGACGGTTACACCCAGCCACACCCCATCACGCCCGGACCGCGACGCCGTCATCGCCGCCTTTTTGCTATCGGCCCAAACACCGCAGGCGGCCCCCATTCCCCGTCAGTTGCTGAACTGACGCCAAGGCGGGACGGCACCCAGCCGGATGCCCCCGCTTTGACGGCCAGCACCAGACCGCTTAATTGGCAGCGGCGGTATTTTGGGGGTCGCCCCCCACGTCCTCGTCCGGTTCGGGCAGGGACAACACACCGGAATTATAGTCGTATTCGAAGATTTCGGCGTAACGGCCCCAGTTGATGACCAGATCGAGCACGCGCTCGGCCTCGTCGTCGGTCAGGTAATCTTCCAGTTCCTGCAAGAAGCGGTTTTCGGGTGCCCGATGATCGCGCCGTTCGTCGAGAATGCGGCGGATATGGCTGGCCAGCGAAATGTAATGCAGCAGATGCTCGGCAAAGATCTGCTTTTGCGCCGCCCCTTCCGCCTCGACAAAGGCGCGCCCGCCCGGCAGCAGATGCACATCGCCGCTTTCAACGCGGATGAAGTTCAGCAAACGGCCCGCTTCGAGCAATTGCAACAAGGCATCGTCCGGCAGTTCCAATTGTTCGGCCAGGGCCGGAATGTCGGCGCGCCCGCTGGCGTCTTCGGCCAGGGCTTCCAGCATACCTTCGATCTTGTGCGGGGTGGCGTCAGGCAGACGATAGCCCAGCGACAACGGTTCGGCGGCGGCACCGGCGGCACGCTGCGGCTGCTGGGTCATGATGGCGTAAATCTCGTCCACGATGGCCTTGAAAGCCGGGCTTTCGGTATCGCGCGGATGGGGCAGATTGACGGGGATTTCCGCCTTCACCCGCCCCGGATCGGACGAGAAGATCAGAACGCGGTCGGACATGATGACCGCTTCTTCGATATTGTGGGACACGAACAGAATGCCCTTGGTGGGGATCTGGCGTTCCTGCCACAGCTCCAGCAAGTCACCACGCAGGGTTTCCGCCGTCAACACGTCCAGGGCCGAGAACGGTTCGTCCATCAGCAAAACGTCGGGCTGCATCACCAGGGCGCGGGCAAAGCCGACGCGCTGGCGCATGCCGCCTGACAATTCGCGCGGGAACGCGCCTTCGAAACCGCCCAGACCGATCAGGTCGATGACCTTCATGGCGCGTTCTTCACGGTCCTTGGCGGGCACGGCGGCGGCTTCCAGACCCAATTCCACGTTCTGCTGAACCGTCAGCCACGGGAACAGGGCGAAAGACTGGAACACCATGGAAATGCCGTTGGCCGGGCCATTGATGGTCTTGCCGCGATAAAGCACGTCGCCGCCATTGGGACGGACCAGCCCTGCGATGATGCGCAGCAAGGTGGACTTGCCCGACCCCGACTTGCCCAACAGCGAGACGATCTCGCCTTCTTCGAGCCGGAAGTTGACGCCTTCCAGAACCACACGTTCCGACCGGTCAGGAGTGCGGAAAGACTTGCGCACGCCGGTCAGGTTAATCAGAAAATCGCCGGTGATATCAGTCATTCTTCGCAACCCTTAATCAATGCGCCAACGTTCTTCGGCCAGCCGGTACAGGCGGCGCCAGAGCTGACGGTTGAACAGCATGACGTAAAGACACATGACGCAAATCCCCAGCGAAATGCGGGGAAAATCGCCCTTGGCCGTAGCGTCTGCGATATAGGACCCGATGCCGGTGGCTTGCAGGGTGGTGTCACCCCAACTGACCAGTTCGGACACGATCGAGGCGTTCCACGACCCGCCCGATGCAGTGATCGCCCCCGTCACATAGGACGGGAAGATGGCGGGCAGGATCAGACGCTTCCAGCGCAGCCAGCCCGACAGGCCGAAATTACCCGCCGCATCCTTCAGATCGGTGGGAATGGCCGTCGCCCCGGCGATGACGTTGAACAGGATGTACCATTGGGTCCCCAGGATCATCAGCGGGCTGGTCCAGATTTCCACCGAAGCGTCGAACTTCAGGATCAGGATGACCGCCACCGGGAACATTAGATTGGCCGGGAACGCCGCCAGAAACTGGGCGATAGGCTGGGCCATCTGGGCCATCTTGGGCCGCATGCCGACCCACACCCCGACCGGCACCCAGACCAGGGAAGCCAGGGCGATCAGAACGATCACGCGCACCGCCGTCGCCAGCCCCAGCAGGAAGACGTGGAAGACCTCGTCCCAACCCACCTCGGTCTTGACGAACTCGGCGACGCGGATCAACGCATAGGCTGCGACCAAGGCCAGGAAGGTATTCCAGGCTTTGTCGAACCAGCCGAATTGACGGCGATGCACCACCGGATTGCCCAAGCGGTCGGAGCGGCGGCGAAACAGCGGCAGCGACCATTCCCACAAGGCGGTGGGGGCACTGGCCAGATAGCTGAGCAGGCGGGTGCGCTGCATGACGTCAAGCAGACGGGAGGTGGGAATTTCCTCGCCCGGCAGGCTTTCGAATTTAAACTTGTCGGCCCAGGCCACCAGCGGACGGAACAGCAGTTGATCATAGATCAGAATGCCGCCCAGCATCGCCAGAATGGCCCAGCCGATAGCCGCCAGGTCCTTTTCCTGGATCGCCATGGAAATATAGGACCCGATACCCGGCAGCATGATGGTCTGGCCGGATACCGTGATGGCTTCCGACGCCACCACGAAGAACCAGCCGCCCGACACCGACATCATCATGTTCCAGATCAGAGGCGGTGCGGCAAACGGCAGTTCCAGCCGGATAAAGCGCTGCCAGGCCGACAGATGGAACATATCGGCGGCTTCGTGCAGATCGTGGGGCACGGTGCGCAGGCTCTGGTACAGACTGAACGTCATGTTCCAGGCCTGGCTGGTGAAGATGGCGAAAACAGCCGCGCATTCCACCCCCAGCAGATCGCCGGGGAACATGGCGATGAAACCGGTCACCGTGATGGACAGGAATCCCAAAATCGGGATCGACTGCAACACGTCGAGAATCGGCACCAGAATCTTTTCGGCATATTTGCTTTTGGCCGCCAGGGTCGCATAGACCAGCGTGAAGGTCAGCGACACCACCATGCCGATCGCCATCCGCATGCCCGAACGCAGCAGATAGTAAGGCAGGTTGGATGGGTCGAGGGACATCGGCAAAGGATCGCCAATATTATAAGGCAGGCTCATCTGGCTGCCGCCGAAAGCCAGCACCCACAACACCAGCAGCACCAGCGGCAAAGCCACCAGATCCCAGGCGTTGGGGCGCAGGTCGGGCGCGAAACTGATCGTCGCCGGAATGATCGTCCGCCGCACGAAACCCTCCACCACAAAAGAAAGCCAAAATCCCGCGACCGGAATCCCCGAAAGACCCGGTCCGCCGCTGTGCTTACGCTATCACAGGAAAACAGGCAATGCCCGGCCGATGGTACTTTTATGACAGTCGCAAAGACACTGTATCGAAACCTGCGGCACGCCCCCGCACAGGACCGCCTGACAGACCATGCGACAGGCTTGGTAAACTATCCTAACCGCGACTGACATTTTGACCCGCCCACCCCCGCCCCTTCTGATAGGCCACCATAAACAAAAGGTAACCATAGAGCGAATTTCATTCTTCTAAAGAATGATGGAAATTCCCACCCTTTGGCGAATAAGTTTATCTAACCCCTTACGATTTAAGAATTTTGAAAAATGTCGAGATGCCAACCCGAGCGCGATATGCATAGCACCCTCGCGGCAATTCCATATCGTCTGTTCCCCTTTGAGTGTGAGATAGTCTTCCCATGCTGAAACATGGTGACATTTGGGCGGCAATCGACCGCCTGGCCCAGGAGAACGGTCTGACGGCTTCTGGCCTCGCACGTCGGGCAGGGCTTGATCCGACCACATTCAATCGCAGCAAGCGCATGACCCGCGAAGGGAAACCGCGCTGGCCCAGCACGGAGAGTATTTCCAAGATTTTGGAGGCTACGGGGTCCAGCCTGCCCCATTTCGTCGGTCTGGTCCGCCATGACCAGTTGGCGGAAACACGGCAGCGTACCGCGCCGTTGGCCAGCCTCGACAACATCATCCGCACCAACCACTTCGATGCGGGCGGGCACCCCCTGGGGGAAGACTGGGATGAGATCCCCATGCCCGACGTGGCCGATCCCCACGCTTTCGCCATCGAAGTGACGGGTGATGAATACGCCCCGGTTTATCGGGACGGCGACATTCTGATTGTCTCCCCCTCTGCCGCGCCGCGCCGTGGCGATCGGGTGCTGGTGCGCACCGCCGCCGGCGACATTCTGATTTCCCGCCTGTTACGCCAAACCGCCAAGCGGTTGGAGCTTCAGTCTCTGCAAAACGGCCCGGAAATCTGTCTTGGCACCGAAGAAGTGACCTCTCTGGCCCGCATCGTCTGGGCCAGCCAATAAGCAAAAACCTGATCGAACGTCCCAAGAAATAGGAAAGGGGCGGACTGGAATTCCCGGTCCGCCCCTTTCCTTGTCTGGAAACGGCTTATCCCTTGGGTTGGGTCTGCACCATCGAGGGACGCTGCGACACCGCCTGATACCAGGCCGTCAAGGTCGGACGGCCGGGACGCCAGTCTCCAACGATATCGCGGAAATCCAGATAGCCCAGAGCGGCGGCACAGGCGATTTCGCCAATGCTGGACAGGCCGTCAAAGCTGGCCGCTTCGCGTTCCATCTCATCCAGGGCGCGCCGCACGGCGGCTTGTTGGCGCTCCAACCA
This sequence comes from Rhodospirillaceae bacterium, assembly GCA_030151865.1. Taxonomy (GTDB): domain Bacteria; phylum Pseudomonadota; class Alphaproteobacteria; order Rhodospirillales; family Magnetospirillaceae; genus JASLCK01. The sequence goes on from JASLCK010000180.1 coordinate 8,739, forward strand.
GCTTTGCCACAGCAATTCGCCCGGACGCATCAGGGTTTCCACCCGCACCAGCAAGGCAGCGTCCAACAGGCCGTCCGCCAGGGCCTGACGACGCAATGCCGTCCAGCGGGCCGCTCCGGCGGACGGAAACAGCTTCGCCCCCGTATGCAGGCTGTCCAAATATTCGCAGATCACCGGCGAGTCATAGAGAACGCCGTCATCGGTGATCAGGGCAGGCACCTTGCCCAACGGGTTGTCCTTGGGCAGATCGGTTTCCGGCGACCAGGCATTGGTGGGCTCCAGGGTGATCTTGTCCTCCTGGCCGGTTTCCAAGGCGGTCAGCATGACCTTGCGGACATAAGGCGACGACGGGGAATAGCGAAGCTTCATCATCTGATCCCATGCAAACGGGGAAAAAGCCGGTCAGAACACGTCCTTGCGGCGGCGGATTTCAGCAAAGACTTGGGCCGGATCGGCCCCATCCTCAAGCCCGACCGCCCGTTTGACCGCAACCACATCAGCGCGCAGGAAGGGATTGGCGGCCTTTTCTTGGCCTAAGCTGGACGGCACGGTCGGCAAACCACGCGCCCGCAAGGCGTCGATGTCGGCGATGCGGGCGGTCAGGTCGGGATTATCAGGTTCGATGGTCCGGGCGAAGCGGGCGTTGCTTTGAGTATATTCGTGGGCGCAATAGACCAGGGTTTCATCGGGCAGGCCGCGCAGCTTGCACAGGCTGTCCCACATCTGCGCCGCCGTGCCTTCGAACAGACGGCCGCACCCCAACGAGAACAGAGTATCGCCGCAAAACAGCGCCTGATTTTCCGGCACCCAATAAGCGATATGCCCCGCAGTGTGGCCCGGCACCGACATGACGATCACCGCCACCCCGCCCAGCAAAAAGCTGTCGCGGTCGCCGACCTGCCGATCAATGCCGGGAATGCGCTGGCTGTCGTCGCCCGCCCCGATGATCGTACAGCCGAACCGCTGTTTCAGCAGGATATTGCCGCCCGTATGGTCGCCATGATGGTGGGTGTTCAGAATATGTGTCAGACGCCAGCCTTTGGCCGCCAGCACGGCGGCGACCGGCTCGGCCTCGGCGGGATCGACGGCGGCAGTGGCCCCCGTATCCGGATCGTGCAGCAGATAGATGTAATTGTCGGAAAGGACCGGGACCTGTTCGATGTCCAGTCTGGGCATGACCAACCTCGCGCCGGGGACAGCAGAGCCGCAACCATAGCGCCCGCCTTGCCATGCGGTCACGCGGATTTCGCTTGCCGCCAAAGCCGGGGCGCTTCATTGATGAAGCATGTGGAATGACGTCGTCGATCTGCGGGATTTTTATGAAGGCGGGTTGGGCCAGATGGCCCGGCGCATGATCCGCCGCCAAATCCGCGCCCTGTGGCCGGATGTCCGGGGCGAACGGGTGCTGGGGCTGGGCTTTGCCACACCCTATCTGCGCCCGTTCCGCGACGATACCGAACGGGTCTTGGCGGTCATGCCGTCTTCCATGGGGGTGCTCAGTTGGCCGCCCGAAGGCCCCGGTCTGGTGGCGCTGGCCGATGAAACCGACCTTCCCCTGCCTGACCGGTCAATTGATCGGGTGGTGATCATCCATACCCTGGAATCGACCGAGCATGTGCGCGGCATGATGCGCGAAGTCTGGCGGGTGTTGAGCGACAGCGGACGCCTGCTGGTGATCGTGCCCAACCGGCGCGGCATTTGGGCGCGCCTGGACGGCACCCCGTTCGGTCAAGGGCGCCCCTATACCCACGGCCAATTGGTGCGCATGCTGCGCGACAACCTGTTCATGCCGCAGCAGGAAGCCTCGGCCCTTTACATGCCGCCCGTGAAAAGCCGTTTCATCCTGCGCACCGCGCCCGCCTGGGAAAAGCTGGGGGAAAAACTGTTCCACCGCTTCGCCGGGGTGGTGCTGGTGGAAGCCTCCAAGCAGATCTATGCCGGTACCGCCCTGCACAGCGGATCGGAACGGCACAAACCCTATATCGCCCTGCCCCAGGGCTTCCGCCGCAACCTGCCGGACGGCAAACGGCTTTCAAGCCGATAGTTGAAAAACTCCCCGGACAGGGCGTACCCTGCGTTCTGCCGCGTTTCGGCAACTGAGAGCAGATTTCGACCTGATTGGATCAGATCGAAAATGCGATAAGCCCGTGCGGCGTTTGAGCGGGCCCGGAACGGGCCGTTTGACACAAAACCAGAGCCGATCCCGATTGATCGGAATCGGCTCT
>JASLCK010000385.1 GCA_030151865.1 Rhodospirillaceae bacterium
TCGCCGTCAGCCATGAACTGATCGGTCAGAACCAGATCCACCGCCAAAGGCACCGCCCCCATCGCCACGACCGCCTGGCCGCTGTTCGCCTCGATCACGTCGAACCCGCAGTCTTGCAGCAAAGCGGCCAGAATCGGGCGGCTGTCGTCTTCGTCATCGACCAGCAGGATGGTCCGCCGTGGCCCGCTATAGCCGACATAGTCATTCCGCGGCGCCATTCCGGGCGCGCCGTCTTCGTTAGTCATCACCTGGAAGGAAAAGCAGGCGCCTTTCCCCGGCCGACTTTGCACCGTCAGGCGGCCTCCCATCAACTCGACCAGTTGGCGGGCGATCGTCAGGCCCATCCCGACTCCCTTCCCTCCCCGGCGGGTCGCCTGCTGTCCTCGTTCGAAGGGTCGGAAGATGCGTTCCTGATCGGCAAGCGGGATGCCCTCGCCGGAATCCGTCACGGCGAAGGACAATTGCAGTCGACCCTGGCAATCCAGGCGCTCGACGCTGCAGTCAAGGCGGATGCTGCCGTCTTTGGTATGACGCGCGGCATTACTCAGCAGATTGTCGAGAACCTGACGCAACCGGCTCTCGTCAAGCTGGGCGCCTGCGATTGGAACGCCGCCCACATGCAAGGAAAACGTATTGCCATTCCGGGCGGCCAGAATCCGAGCGTTGTATTCGGTTCCGCGCAGGAACCGCCCCCAGTCCACCGGTTCGATCCTCAACTTCAGTTTGCCGACGCTGCCCCGCGCATGGTCGAGAATTTCGTCGATCATGCGCAGCACATGGCGCCCGCTTTCCAAGATACGCGCCAGTTTCTCCGCATGCTGGGTGGACCGCGCCAGCAATTGCGTCGTCCCCAGAATGGTATCGAGCGGGGTTCTGAGTTCGTGGCTCATATGGGCCAGGAATTCCAGCCGGGCGGCGCTCTCGGCTTGGGCGGTCAGAAGATGGCGCTGCATCTCCTCACGCTTTTCCTCTTTGTGCACGACGATGCTAAGCAGGGCGGCTGGTGAACTCAGCAGGAATCCCCAGGCGTAAACGATGGACAGAGCATTGCTGTGGGGGATGAAAATGGAGAGCTGGCACAGCAGGCAAATGATCGCCGCGACCAGCAAAAAGCCGGCGGGGCGGATCTTGTCGCGCCAAGCCCGCCAGAATAGCGAAATGGCGACGATGCTGGTGATAAACGATGTCAGCATGATGATACGGATGGCGGCGGTGTAGTCGGCCAGGCAGGCCCAGCCCATGGCCAGAGCGATCAATCCGGCCAGCGCCAACAGCACAGTTTGATGCCGACGGTAGGGCCCGCCGATGCAACGGCGCACGAACAACACATAAAGGACGACGGACGCGCCCGCCGCCACAGCCTGCACACTGATGTCGAGGGGACTGTCCTCGGGCCACAGATAGGTCGGCAGCAGGCCGCTGTAACAGGCTGTGAACAGGGCCCGGGCGATTTCCCCGGCACTGAAACAAAGATAGGCCGGATCGCGCCACTTGAGATAGACCATCAAGATGAACATCGCCACCACCAGCAAGGCACCGACATTGATGGCATGCAGGACCGCGGTACGGACATAGGTGCTGACGTAAGCGTTCGGCTGCCACAGGGTGGGCGTCAGATCGACGAGAGTGCGAGACGCTTCCCGGACCAGAATCAGCCGACGTTCCCCCGGCGCCAGCGTCAAGGATAGCAGGGGATCAGCGAAACGCATCGCGCGCTGGGCGGGCGGAATGGCCAATCCGCTGTCGCTTCGCCGCCATCCACCCTCCGTTGTGGCCTCGAAGAAGCTTACCTCCTCCAGACGGGGATGACCGATGTGCAGCCATCGTTCGACGGGTTGCGCCGTCGGATTGACCAACTCCAGGCGCAGCCAGTATGTCCGGGGGGAATAGCCGCGCGTCAGGGCGGACGGCGTGGCGGGAACGAAATCACAGCCGCCGACGGCGATGGCGGCGACGGCGGCCGTACTTTCGCACCATTCCACCTTGTCCGACAGGTCGACGCTGTCGTCGCCGGTGATCATGACCGGCTCGGCCGACACGCCTTTCGTCAGGATCGACCCGACGCACGCCAGCAGTAGGAACAGAACGATTCGCAGGCCTGTCATGGTTCTTCATCCGATGATGATTGGCCCTTCGCTTCGAAGTGCTGCCCGTCCCGGTGAAGGATCATGCCCCGCCGCAGATCGCGTGGGGGAAAGCCGAAGCGTTCGCGAAAGGACTTGGTGAAGTTCGACTGCGTGGCATAGCCGAGATGCTCGGCGATATGCGACATCGGTGTGTCGGTCCGACACACCAGATAATGAGCCTGGCGCAAGCGCTCCTCGTACAGCCAGCCGAACACCGACTGGCCGCAGCGGGCCTGAAAAGACACGTTGAGCTGAGTGCGATTGGTACACAGCAGTTCCGCCAGCTTGGGAAGCGAGGGGGGATGGGCAAGGGTGTCGCGCAGGATCTTTTGCGCCCGTCGCACCAGCACCTCGTCCCTTGTCGCCTCGACGGGAATATCCAAGCCGTCCCCCACCGTTTTAGGCGTCAAATTCAGATGTACGCCGATGCGCGCCATCACTTCCTGTTCGGCAAAGGGCTTGCCGATGTAATCGACCGCCCCCAAGGCGAAGCCTTCCAATCGTTCTTCCAGATCGTTGGCGGCGGTCAGGAAAATGACCGGGATCGTGCGCGTGGCGGGATTGGTTTTAAGCAGGCGGCAGGCCGTGAAACCATCCATCCCCGGCATACGGACGTCCAGAAGAATCAGGCCGGGCTGTTGCAGTTCCGCCTGCTGATAGCCGTCCTCGCCGTCAAAGGCGACACTAAGGGTAAGGTGACTCGCAGTGATCATGTCCTTCAGCACGGCAAGATCGGTCAGCGAATCGTCGATAAGAAGCAGGTCAAGGGACAAGGCCGTGGTCTACCCGACAAAAGGTGGTGAACCGGAAACAGAATACAACGTTTGGACCGCGCTTCCCATGCCAGCGAAGAGCGGCGGAACAGTGGGCAAGAGAGGCCGCCCAACCGCGAGGACCCGAGTTATCCACAGGAAAAATGAGGGATCATGGCAAATAATGTTGCCAGGAATAATCTCACAGTCTCCAGGAATAACAGATTCGGATATCTCAGTGCATATTATACCTAGTCTTTGGAATGAGGACA
>JASLCK010000390.1 GCA_030151865.1 Rhodospirillaceae bacterium
CGGCGAAACTGGCGGGCTTGCCATGTTCGGCGGCCCAGGCCAGGGCATGTTCGGCGTCGGGCACCAAAAGCCCCACCAGATGGGGACGACGGTCGCCATGCACCATCGCCTGGGCGATTTCCGGCTGCAGGGTCAGGAACCCCTCGACTCGCTGGGGCGAGACATTGTCGCCACCGGAATTGACGATGATGTCCTTCTTGCGATCGGTGATGCGGATGTTGCCATCCTCCTCGATCACGCCGATATCGCCGGTATGCAGCCAGCCGTCCTTGATGACGGCGCGGGTGGCCTCTTCATCGCCCCAATAGCCTTGCATGATCAGTTCGCCGCGCACCAGGATTTCCCCGTCCTCGGCGATCTTGACCTCGACACCGCGCATGGCGGGGCCGACGGTGCGCAGGCGCACCCGGCTGGGCTGGTTGCAACTGACCACCGGGGCGGTTTCCGTCTGGCCATAGCCTTGCAGAATGCGCACCCCCAGCGCGGTGAAGAACAGGCCGACATCGTAATTGAGCGGCGCGCCGCCCGACACCATGGCCTTCAAGCGCCCGCCGAAACGGCCCGCCACCTTGCGGCGCACCAGCAGATCCAAGACCTTGTTGTGGATGCGTTCGAACAACGACAAAGACGCCGGGTCTTCGTAATGCTGCGCGCCCAGGCGCACCGCGTTGTTGAACATGCGGGCCTTGACCCCACCGGTCTTTTCAACGCCGCGCATGATGCGGGCGCGCATCAGTTCGTACAGACGCGGCACCGCCGTCATGATGGTCGGGCGGGCTTCCAGCATGTTGGCGGAAAGCTGCTCCAGCCCCTCGGCGTAATAGATTTGCGCCCCCAGCGAGATCGGGAAGAACTGCCCGGCCGTGTGTTCATAGGAATGGGACAGCGGCAGAAACGACAGGAACACCTCGTCGGTCAGGCCGATTTCCTCCAGCAGATGATAAGCGCCCATGCAGTTGCACAGGATTGCCCCGTGGGACAGCATCACCCCCTTGGGCGCGCCCCCGGTGCCCGATGTGTAGATGACACAGGCGGTGTCGGTGCGCTTGCTGGCCGCGACAATGGCCGGAACCTCGTCTTCATGGACCGAACCCAGAGCCAGCACATCGCCCCATTGACGGAATTCCACGCCGGGATTTTGCATCAGCCCCAAGGACTCGATGGCGATGACGGCGGGCGCATGGTCAGCATTCAGCGCCGCATGAATGACCCGCTCGGCCAACGGCTTGGTGGACACCACGGCAAAGCGCGCGCCCGAATTGTTGAGAAGATGCAGATGGTCGGCCACCGTGTTGGTGGTATAGCCGGGCACCGTGATGCCGCCCGCCGCCATCACCGCCATATCGGCGATCAGCCATTCGGGACGGTTTTCCGACACCAGCAAGACCCGGTCGCCGCGCTTTAGGCCGAGTGACAGCAAGCCGCGCGCCAACAGGTTGACCTGTTCGGCCACCTCCCGCCAGGACAGGGGCACCCACTGCTTGTCCTTCTTGCTCCACAGAAACGGCTTATCATCGAACCGGACGGCCTGCTCGAAGAACATCGCCGTCAGGCTGGTTTGATTTTGGTAATCCATCACCCCTCCCCAGGTGTTTGCTTGCCACTTTGTCACCGCCTCCCGTCTGGCGGCAAGCCCAGGGGTGGGCTATTGTCGGCATTGACGACAGTTTCATGGCGGAGCTTGGCCGTTCCGTCCTTCATACCTATATCGTTGTCCGGCGCAAGGAGTATTCAGTCGATGAACAACAGCACCCCGGCTTCCACCGATCTTGGCCCCATGCCGGAATGGGACCTGTCCGACCTGTATCCGGCGGCGGATTCGCCGCAGCTTGAGGCCGATCTGGTTGCCGCCGACGAAGCCGCGCGGGCTTTTCAGCAGGCCTATCAGGGCAAGCTGGCCGATCTGTCGGGCGACGATTTCGGCGCGGCCATCGCCGAATATGAACGCATGACCGAAGTGCTGTACCGGGTCCTGAGCTTTGCCCAGCTGCGCTATTCCCAGGATGTCACCGACGGCGAACGCGGCCGCTTTTATCAGGGCATGCAGGAACGGGTGACCGGCATCACCACCCAGACCCTGTTCTTCACCCTGGAACTGAACCGCATCGACGACGATGTGCTGGCGGCCAAGCTGAAGTCCCCCAAGGCGGCCAAGTATCAGCCCTGGCTGCGCGACCTGCGCGCCTTCCGCGACCACCAATTGTCCGACGAGATCGAACAGTTGCTGCACGAAAAGGAAGTGGCCGGGCGCTCCGCCTGGACCCGCCTGTTCGACGAAACCATGGCCCATCTGCGCTTCCCCCTGGACGGGCGCGAGCTGACCTCAGCGGAAGTTCTGCATCTGCTCAGCGACAAGGACAGTGCGGTGCGCAAGGCCGCCGCCAAGAGCCTGGGCGATATCTTGGGCCAGAACGTCCGCACCTTTGCCCTGATCACCAACACCCTGATCAAGGAAAAGGAAATTGACGACAAGTGGCGCAAATACGCCCGCCCCACCAGTTTCCGCAATCTGTCCAATCAGGTGGAAGATGAAGTGGTGGACGCCCTGGCTGCCGCCGTGCAGGGCGCTTACGGTCAGTTGGCGCACCGATACTATGCACTGAAGGCCAAATGGTTCGGCGTCGATAAGCTGGATTATTGGGACCGCAACGCCCCCCTGCCCGATGCTGACGACGCCCTGATCCCCTGGGCCGACGCCCAGCGCATCGTGCTGGATGCCTATGGCGCGTTCTCGCCCGATCTGGCGGCGGTCGGCGCCCGCTTCTTCAAGGGTGGTTGGATCGATGCCCCCACCCGCCCCGGCAAGAGCCCCGGCGCGTTCGCCCATCCCACCGTGCCGTCGGCGCATCCCTATCTGTTGCTGAACTATCAGGGCAAGACCCGTGACGTCATGACCCTGGCCCACGAACTGGGCCACGGCGTGCATCAGGTCCTGGCCGCCGATCAGGGCCAGTTGCTGGCCGACACCCCCCTGACCCTAGCGGAAACCGCCTCGGTCTTTGGCGAGATGCTGACCTTCCGCGGCCTGCTGGCGTCCCAGACCGACCCCAAGCAACGGCGCGTCATGCTGGCCTCGAAGGTCGAGGACATGCTGAACACCGTAGTGCGTCAGGTGGCGTTCTATGAGTTCGAGCGCGTCTTGCACGACGAGCGGCGCAAGGGCGAGTTGTCGGCAGAACGCATCGGCGAAATCTGGATGCAGGTTCAGACCGACAGCCTGGGCCCGGCTTTGCGCTTCGACCCGGAATATCAGTATTACTGGACCTATATCCCGCACTTCGTGCACACGCCGTTCTACGTCTATGCCTATGCCTTCGGCGATTGCCTGGTGAATTCTCTCTACGACGTCTATCTGTCGGGAGCCGAGAATTTCCAGGCCAAGTATCTCGACATGCTGAAGGCGGGCGGCACCCTGCGTCACAAGGACCTGCTGGCCCCGTTTGGGCTGGACGCCAGCGATCCGGCCTTCTGGCGGCGCGGTCTGGACGTGGTGGCGGGCTTTATCGACGAGCTGGAAAAGATGTAATCAGCCGATCTGGTTGCTAAGCATGGGGCAAGGGCACTAAACTGGACCCTTGCCCCTTTTTATATGTTGTTTTGGAGTTCCCCCCGATCTTGACCGCCGTTCAAACCCTTTCCGTCGCCGAGGACGAGGCCGACATCCGTCTGGACCGGTGGTTCAAGCGTCATTTTCCCGAAGTCAATCATGGCATGCTGGAAAAGCTGCTGCGCACCGGGCAGGTCCGCATTGACGGCAAGCGCGCCAAGGCGGCGCAGCGCCTGGAACCGGGCCAAAGCATCCGCGTCCCGCCGCTGGGTGAAGCTCCGGCGGACAACCTGCCCAAGCAAAAGCCCGCCTTGAAGATTTCCGAAGCCGACGCCCGCGCGTTGCACGACGCCGTGCTTTACAAGGATGAAGACGTCATCGTCCTGAACAAGCCCGCCGGGCTGGCGGTTCAGGGCGGCACCAACATGGACAAGCATTTGGATGCCATGCTGGACCTGCTGACCTTCGACGCCAAGGAACGCCCCCGTCTGGTCCACCGCCTGGACAAGGACACCAGCGGCGTCCTGGTGCTGGGGCGCAGCGTTGCCGCCACCGCCAAGCTGGCCGCTGCCTTCCGCTCGCGTTCGGCCCGCAAATGCTACTGGGCTTTGGTGGTCGGCGTGCCGAAATACCGCCAGGGCCGCATCGATGCTCCCCTGGCCAAGATGACCGGCCGCATGGGCGACAAAGTGCAGGTGGACGAAGAAGAAGGCCGCCGCGCCGTCAGCTATTACCGTGTGGTGGAATCCGCCCTGCGCAAGGTCGCCTGGCTGGAACTGGAACCCCGCACCGGCCGCACCCACCAACTGCGCGCCCATTGCGCCCTGCTGGGCACCCCCATCCAGGGGGATGGCAAGTATGGTGGACAAGAGGCCTATATCACTGGGCAGGGTGTCAGCCGTAAACTGCATTTGCATGCGCGTGCATTGGAACTGCCGCATCCCAACCCCAAAAAGGGATTGCTGCGGGTGATTGCCCCGATGCCGGAACATATGACCGCCAGCTTTCGCTTCTTCGATTTTCACGAAAGCAGCGCGGGAGAGCCTTTCGTCGCCTTTGAAGAGGACTGACCATGCCCCACGACGGCCGCTCTGAATTCAGACGAAGCGCTTCGCTGCTGTTGCAGGCCTTCGTCGCGGCCGTCGAAAAGCAGCAGCACGGCAAACCCATCACCGCGCGCGAACTGGATGCCCTGGTCGGCCCGGTGATGGCATCCCCCGCCATGGCGCGCCTGCTGGATCAGGAATATCCCCGCCTGCAACTGGCCGTGGGACAGGAATTGTTGATCCAAAAGCGCGGCGATCCGCTGCAACGGCTGATCACCCATCCGCTGGCCCCAGCCTTTGCCGACGGCACCTTAAGCCGCGACATTCTGCCCAATTACTTCCACTTCATCCAATCGGTGCTGGGGGCCGAGCGCGAGGCGTTGGCCCATCAGGCGGCGGAATTGCTGCTGGAATTAAAGGAAGCCTGGCCGGAAGGCTTCACCTGGGATGCCTTTTATGACGACAACCGGGCCAAGCTGATCCTGTGGGTGGTGTTGGTGCGGATCGAAGAGGCATTTCGCCGCTTCGATATCCGCCGCGACTGGCTGATCACCTTGATGCAGAACACGCCGCAATCCATCAGCCTGTCGTCCAACGCCTTCATTCCCCGCCATCCCTCGGCCACCACCGCCGAGGCCAAACCGTTTGGGACCAAACAGTTCAACACCCTGTTTGCCTGCCTGTTCGGTCCCATGCGCAGCCTGTCCCAGGCCGACCGCATTTTGTTCGAGCGCAGCATGGGCGTACCGCCGCAAACCGCCTTTGGCACCTTATGGGCCAATCTGGAACGCTGCGGCGCCCTGACCTGAAACACCGGTTGCGGTTAAGCCAGCAACGGCGCGATCAGCGGCAAACCTTTGCTGTAAGCATCGGTAAAGTCGGACAACCCATTGCTGCCGCCATTGACCAGTTTCCGCGCCGCCGCCAGATCATTATCGGCCAATGCCGTCAGCATGGGCTGGCGCACCCGCCAGACGAAATAGGCCAGGATTTTAGCGGCGATATCCGGCTGATTGGCCAAGTCAGGGTTATTGACAAGATCAAGCCCCAAGGCTTGCCCGATGCTGGTGTAATTGTCGCGGCCCGTCAGTTGTACAAAGCCGCGGCCTTTGAACAGGGCCCCGTCTTGCGGCCCGTTCCCCAACGAAGTGCGGTTGTTGTAAAGGTCGAACGGCTGCCCGCCGGGGCTGGTGTTGTATTTCGAGACAAACTCGTTCAGCGGCACGAACCCCGCCGTTTCCGCCCGGATCGTGGCCAGACTGCCCAGCACCAATCGGGGATCGCTCAGGCCCCGCCCTTCCATCGCCGATAAGACCAGCGGCAGGTTGGCCGCGATATCGGCGGAGCGCGCCCCCGGATAAAGCGGCGTCACCGCCGCCAGCGTGAAGACACCCGCCAGCGCACTGGCACTTTCCGTCTCGGCCTGAGGCGGAGGGGTCGGAGTCCCGCCGTTCAACAAATCCAAAGTCAGCGGCCCGGCAATGCCATCGGCCACCAGGCCGCGCGCCTGCTGAAAGGCCCGCACCGCTGCCTGGGTCCCTGCCCCGTAAATCCCATCCACTCCATTGGTGGAAAAGCCCTGATCGGTCAGTTGCTGCTGAAGCTGCCGCACCGCATCGCCCTGACTGCCCAACGTCAACAAAGCCATGACCCTCATCCCTTCGCGCCAAATTCATTGATCAATAGATATCAAAATCAACAAGAAAAACAACTTTTGAGAGTACATTCGCAAGAAAATTGCCAGACCATGGAAAGATTTTTAGCCATGAAGTTATCCACTTTACATTTCTGGTAAGATTAATTTACCATCCGCCCATCAAGCCGCCGAAGGCACCTGGTATATTGGGGAGGCAACGTCCGGCGCTCCACCGACCCACCAAGAGGTCGAAGAGTCCGCCTGAACCAAATCCGCGCGACACCCACGCGCCGGAAATGGATCTGCATCCAGGGTCACCTGTGCCGTCGGCCGTTACGCCCGAGGAGCGAACATGGAAACTTGGATGCAGGTATACGATCCGCTCGGCAATCTGTGGCTGTCGTCACTGATTGCCGCGCTGCCGATCATTTTCTTTTTTGTGGCTTTGACTGTTTTGCGCCTGAAGGGGCATGTGGCGGGCACCCTGACCGTCGCCTTGTCGCTGATCGTCGCCATCGCATTTTACAAGATGCCCGCCAGCATGGCCCTGGCCTCGGCGGTCTATGGCTTCTGCTATGGGCTGTGGCCGATTGCCTGGATCATCATCGCGGCGGTGTTCCTTTATAAAATCACCGTCAAGACCGGCCAGTTCGAGATCATCCGTTCGTCCGTGATCGCCATCACCGAAGATCAGCGTTTGCAGATGCTGATGGTGGGCTTTTCCTTCGGCGCGTTCTTGGAAGGTGCTGCCGGGTTTGGCGCGCCGGTCGCCATCACCGCCGCCCTGCTGGTGGGTCTGGGCTTCAATCCGCTTTATGCCGCTGGTCTGTGCCTGATCGCCAACACCGCGCCCGTCGCATTCGGGGCCATGGGTATTCCGATCATCGTCGGCGGTCAGGTCACCGGCATCGACCCCATGAAGATCGGCGCCATGGCCGGTCGCCAGTTGCCGTTGCTGTCGGTCTTCGTTCCGTTCTGGATCATCATGATCATGGACGGCTGGAAAGGCATCAAGGAAACCTGGCCCGCCATCTTCGTCGCGGGTGGCACCTTTGCCGTCAGCCAGTACCTGACCTCCAATTTCATCGGTCCGGAACTGCCCGACATCACCTCGGCCCTGATCAGTTTGATCAGCATCACCGTCTTCCTGAAGTTCTGGAAGCCCAAGAACATCTTCCGCTTCAAGAAGGAAGAGGGGGACCTGGAAAAGCATTCCCACGACTACAGCCTGGGTCAGGTGTTCCGCGCCTGGTCGCCCTTCCTGATCCTGACCATCATGGTCACCATCTGGAGCCTGAAGCCGTTCAAGGATTTGTTCGCCAAGGGCAACGTGCTGTACGCCACCGTTCTGCAATGGCCGGTGCCTTATCTGGACAAGCTGGTCGTCAAGACCGCCCCGATTGTCGCCGCCAACACGTCTTACGCCGCCGTCTATAAGCTGGACATCCTGTCGGCCACCGGCACTGCCATCTTCCTGTCGGCCATCATCTCGATGCTGGTTCTGTCCATGCGTCCCGGCGAAGCGGTGCGGACCTTCGGCGAAACCATCGCCGAGTTAAAGCGTCCGATCTTCTCGATCGGCATGGTTCTGGCGTTTGCGTTCGTCGCCAATTATTCGGGCCTGTCCTCGACCCTGGCCCTGCTGCTGGCAGGCACCGGCGCGGCCTTCCCGTTCTTCTCGCCCGTGCTGGGTTGGATCGGCGTGTTCCTGACTGGTTCCGACACCTCGTCCAACGCGCTGTTCTGCAGCCTTCAGGCCAACACCGCCCATCAGATCGGCGCATCCGACGTGCTTTTGGTGGCCGCCAACACCACCGGCGGCGTCACCGGCAAGATGATCTCGCCCCAGTCCATCGCCGTGGCTTGCGCCGCTGTTGGTCTGGTTGGCCACGAATCGGATCTGTTCCGCTTCACCGTGAAGCACAGCCTGTTCTTCGTGACCATCGTCGGCATCATCACCGCGCTTCAGGCTTATGTCCTGCAGTGGATGATCCCGTAAGGAGAGAGACGGGTTCATCCTGCGGAGGGGCTGGGAAACCAGCCCCTCTTTTTATTTTTAGGCCCTCAGCACCGGGCGCGGGCATCCGGCCCCTGGGCTTCCCTCCGCTAAAGCTAAGTTATATTTGGTCCCTCAGCGCCGGGCGGGCGCATCCGCGCCCTTGGCTTCCCTCCGCTTCGCTGCGGCGCGCTCAACGCGCATAGTCGCTGCGCTAGACTTTAATTTGTCCCTCAGCGCCGGGCGGGCGCATCCGCCCGCTTGGCTTCCCTCCGCTAACGCTAAGTTATATTTGGTCCCTCAGCGCCGGGCGCGGGCATCCGCCCGCTTGGCTTCCCTCCGCTAAAGCTCCGGAGCGCTCAACGCGCTCGTCGCTGCGCTCCATCAGCTCTGACGGCGACGACTTCTCTTCCCGCCCCCTCGCGGGGAGGGATTGAGGGTGGGGGGTTGGGGGTGCTGTTGAAACCACTCAGGTACCGATCCCCACGTCCCATCGCCCCAATGCAAAAAGGCCACGCATTGCTGCGCGGCCTTTTTGTTTCGATAAGTCGCGTTTTTGAGGCGCGACCGAAATCGAATAAGCTCTTGCGGATCAGCCCTGACGGGCCTTGAAACG
>JASLCK010000393.1 GCA_030151865.1 Rhodospirillaceae bacterium
ACTGCTATCGTCAACACGACAGCAGTGATCTATTAGAGATCCGCGAGAAGTTCACTTTCAATCCAGATAAAACCAAGGCATTACATTCACCAGGCCTTTATTATTTCCATTCTGGCGCGATTTTTAAGACATATGCCGAACGGCTTATGCAACGAGAAGACGCCTTGAATGGAGAGTATTACGTAAGCATGATCTACAATCATATGGTTGCTGATGGCATACGCGTTGCTGTCCCCGCTAATGTCAGCCATTTCTGCCAGTGGGGAACACCGGAGGATCTGAACGAATATCTTTACTGGACTAAGATTGTTCGGGGGATGCGGCAATGAACATTCTTGTGCCAATGGCTGGAGCCGGCTCTCGTTTCGTCGAGGCCGGATACGATCTACACAAGCCGACAATCCCAGTAACCAATCGCCACGCATCCGGGAACTGGCCGATGGTTGTCGCGGCAGTAAAAGATTTACCGGTCGATCCTTCCGCACCCGAAAATACTCTTATCTTCATCATTCGTGATTTTCACGTCACGGACGGCGTTTGTGAGATTATCCTTTCTCACTTTCCCAACGCTCGTTTTGTTGTTGTTGATCGGTTGACCGAAGGGCAAGCCTGTACCTGCCTGCTAGCCCGCGACCTTATCGATAATAACGATCCATTGATCATCACGGCCTGTGACAACGGTATGGACTTACCGAATGGAGCCTTCGAGAGGATGACGGCCACGGCCGGTGCAATTATCTTTACTTTTCGCGGCAACGAATCTGTCCTGCTCAATCCGAAAGCTTACGGATGGATACACACGGAAGGCGAAGCGGCCACCGGAGTTTCGATCAAGCAGCCAATCAGCGACCAGCCGATAAACGACCATGCCGTGGTTGGCACCTTCTGGTTCGCAAAAGGCAGTGATTTCGTAAGTGCTGCCGACGCATGCATCGCAGCCAATGATCGCATCAACAACGAATTTTATGTCGATCAAGTCTTTAAATATCTGATCCAGGACGGAGTTGATGTGAAAGTGTTGGAGGTGGACCGCTATCTATGTTGGGGCACGCCTGCGGACTATGAGGGTTATGAACGAACGCTGACCTATTGGAGCGATTTCCTGACGTTGGAGGAGGGGCGATGAAGCTCTCTCTTATCATTCCCTGCTACAACGAATCTGGCAACATTCCGTTGCTGGTGTCACGTTTGCACGAAACTCTAGCAGGACGAGACGATTGTGAAGTGGTCCTGGTCGACAATGGTTCGACGGATGATTCTGAAACGGTATTCGCCCGCACGTTGGACGGCGATCCGGTCATCCGCATGGTGCGGGTGCCAATCAACCAGGGCTATGGATACGGGATTTTGCAAGGCTTGGCGGCAGCCAACGGTGACGTCCTGGCCTGGACCCACGCCGACATGCAGACGGACCCTAAGGATGTGCTGTCCGCCTTCGATCTTTACAAAAACAATGGTGGCGGGAGCGTTTTTGTAAAAGGAAAGCGGCAGAACCGCCGTCTACTGGAAACAATTTTCACATTTGGAATGCAGGTTATTGCCTCGGCAGCGCTTGGTGTGATGCTGGACGATGTCAATGCTCAACCAAAGTTGTTCTCACGAAAATTTTACCATGACTATGTTTTGAATAAATCTCCTCATGATTTTTCGCTCGATCTTTACGTGCTTTACCAAGCCTATAAGAATGATCTGCGTGTCCTTGAGGTGCCGGTGGTTTTTTCAACCCGCCTCCACGGCGAGGCTAAGGGCGGCGGCAGTTGGAAAACACGCATCAAGCTGATTAAACGAACCCTCGCCTATATTTTTGAGCTTCGCAACAAACTGCGTCAGGGAACGCTATAACAACCATGCAGATCATTCATCATCGCCGGAACAACGTCGCGGAATTGGCTGAGACACTGCCAGAGTATGGGGTGGAAATCGACCTTCGCAACCATGGGGATGACTTGCTGGTAACGCACGACCCTTTTCATACTGATGCCACCAGTTTTGCGGATTGGCTGAAAAGCTATCGCCATCGCTTCTTGATCGCCAATGTCAAAGAGGAAGGGCTGGAACCGCGCTTGGTCGCCTTGCTTGAACAACATGGCATTACTGAATACTTTATTCTCGATGAAAGTTTCCCGTTTATTCGTAAATATGCGCTCCAAGGTTTACCGAACTTTGCACTCCGCGTATCGGAATACGAAAGTATCGATACTCCTATCAAGTTAGCCAGGGACTTGGCAGCCGCCGGAAAACAAGTGGAATGGATTTGGGTTGACAGTTTTTCGGGACAGTTGATCGATGCCGAAGCGGCCCAGCGGCTGCGAGATGCAGGCTTTAAGTTATGCTTCGTCTCCCCGGAACTGCACCATGTGAGCGAACCTGCCAGTTGGGAAGGCCATATACAACGCTTCTTGGCGCAGTTGCATCAGGTCGGAGAAGAGGCCTGTTGGCCAGACATGGTCTGCACCAAACTTCCTTCACTCTGGAAAGCGTCTCGATGACCCGTGCCCGGTTCGATATCACTTAGCACAGAGCACGGGGGCTGAGATCAGTTTGCGGTATGAGGACGGAGCACCCTGCGTCAATCTGACACTTAAAACGTACTCTCAAAGCAGATGACCTGCTCCCCGTGACCTGCCTACCGAATGCGCCAACTACTTCAAATCCTGCGGATATGAACCGGATTGATCGAAATCCGCTCTAAGTTCCAGCCTGCGAAACTCGCTGGATAAAAACATTGTCCGGATAATCCCCATCCCTACGTCGGAGGTAATAGAAATGCCATCCTGACGGGGGACCAATATGGGGACCGAGAAGTCTCAAAGAGAGTTCGGGTCAGATAATGATCAATGTGAAACTCAGTTCTCTTTTAAGGATTATTGCCTTTTAAGGAAACCCCTTTATAGGCGGATTATCTACAGAGCTTCCGGCGCTATTATCGCTTTTCAGGCGACGCTCTTTGGGGCTGCGAATAATGATGTTCGCGCTCAGGACACGGCGGCTCCCAATCCGCCGACCGCCGTCACGGCCGTTGCCGCCGACCGCTTCAAGGCCAGCGTGACGTTCAATATCGCGTCGGCCCCGCTGTTCGAAGCGTTGCAGACCCTGTCCTTGCAATCGGGTATCCCGGTGACCCTGTTGCCCGATGTTCCCAACGACAGGCCGTCGCCCGCCGTAAGCGGAACCTTGACCCTGGAACAGGCCCTGACCCGCCTGCTGGATGGCAGCGGCCTTCCCTATCGCTTCGCCGAAGGGGCCATCATCATCGGCACCCCGCCGCAAGGTGCGGACGGTGTCGAAGTTTTGCGCCCCGTTTCGGTGGTCGGGTCCCTGCCGCAGGTCACCATTCCCACCGGCAACGGCGACAGCGGCCTTAGCATCGTCGGCGAAGACATGATCAAGGTGGTTGGTACCGGCGACAAAGACCCGGTGCGGGTGTTGCGGATTCTGCCCAACGTCAATTGGGACCGCAATCAGTTCGCCGTCAGTTCCACCAGCGGCACCGGCACCCTGAGCGAACAGGACCTGACGCCTGAACGGGTCAGCATCTCGGGCGGCAAGGTCTATGACAACAATTTCATGATCGACGGCATGCGCAACACGTCGGCCTTTGACGTGACCACCACCAACGAAGCAGCCGCCGACACCATCGGCATCAACAACCCGATGGCGCTGTTTACCAATACCGACGTGCTGAAGGAAGTGGCGGTCTATGATTCCAACGTGCCGGCGCGCTACAGCGGCTTTACCGGCGGCGTGGTGGACATGCGCACCCGCGATCCGTCGGACAAGTTCAGCGGTTCGGCCGGTTATTCCCACCAGACCGACCGCTGGGTGCACTACATGAACGAAGGCACCGGCACCAGCGCCACCGACGGCAAGCCGATCTTCAGCAAGGACAGCTATGACCTGATGCTGAACGCCCCCATCGCGTCCAATCTGCGCAGCCTGTTTGCCGCCTCGAAAGTGACTGCCGAACAAAAGCGCGTCCCGGCGGCGGCTTATTCCAACAACGACAAATCCGGCACGGAAAGCACCCGCGCGTCCTATCTGGGGTCGTTCGCAAGCGATCTGTCCGACGACACCACGGTCAGCCTGAAGGGGCTTTACGCCCCTTATAGCCAGGAATTTACCCGCAGCAACATGGCCAATGACCGTCAGATCACCGAAGGCGACAATTATTCGATCAATGGCGAGGTCCGCCACAGCCGGGAAAACTTTAACGCCAACCTGGCCTTGGGATTTTCCCACAGCGGTTATACCCGCGATGCCGATCAGGTCGGCTATACCTGGAAGCGTACCGGCAGCAAGACCAATCTGTGCAGCAGCGGCACGTCCTGTGTCGAAGGCGGATACGGCGACATCGCCGACCAGCAGCAGAACATCCAGGCCAAGGGCGACATGGGGTCGAAACTGCTCGGCGTGGACTGGTCCACCGGCTTCGAAATCAATCAGACCACGGCAAAGCGCGACCGCGATCAGGACAGCGTTTTCTATTTCAACCCGCTGGGACAGGCCAACATCCGTTGCGCGGCCAATGACACCGCCTGCATTGGCGGCGAACAGGCCCTGCGCAGCCGCAACACCTATCTGGCCCGCCATGTGACGCTTGATACCCTTGATACCGGCTATTGGGTGGAAGGCGCCAAAAACATTCCCATCGATTACGGGATTTTGCAAAGCGCCGATATCCGCACCGGCCTGCGCGCCGATTACAGCGACCAGATGAACAACCTGAATGTCGCCCCGCGCTTTTCGTCGTCGGTCAACTTCCCTGAAAAGGTCAAGCTGACCTTCGGCGCCAACCGGTACTATTCCACCGACAGCATGGTCTATGCCCTTTATCAGACGTCCCCCAACGTCCTGACGCAGACCCGCACCGTCGCCGCCAACGGCACGGTGGGGGCATGGTCGGCGGCTTCGCCCCGCTATCAGTACAATCCGGCCAACGTCAACACGCCCTATTCCGACGAACGGACCCTGGCCTTGGATACGCCGCTGTTGTGGGGCGACGGGCGCATCAAGGGCCTGACCCGCCATACCCGCGACGAACTTGCCCAGACGTTCCAATCGTCGGGTGGGGTCATCACCCGCACCCCCAACAACAACGGCTGGACCGATTACAAGTCCCTCAGCCTGGAATGGAACAAGGGTTATCAGAACCACGCTTTCCTGATCAGCGGCGTTTGGTCCAACACCGAACGCAACGGCGAAAGCTATATCGACACCGCCAGCGACGCCGACGCCACCCGCATCTATTACAAGGGCGGCATTATTCCCGCCGGGCAATTGCCCATGCTGGCCAGCAACTTCGCCGCGCCGTTCGTGCTGAACGTCAGTTGGACCTCGAAATGGCTGGAAGACGCCCTGACCGTCAATGTCACCGGCAAGTATAAATACAAGTATGACGAGATCGTCGATACCGGCAACGACATCAATATCGGCGGCACCAACTATTCCATCTACGACAAGGTCAGCCGCTCGCCGGTCACCCGCTTTGACCTGACCGCGTCCTATAAAATCCCCACCCTGGACGGCCAGGACCTTGAGCTCTTGGCCTATGCCGAAAACATCTTCAACGCCCGCAGTCAAACCGCCACCAGCAGCGCCCCGTGGGAACGCGGCCGCGCCTATTGGTTTGGCGCCCGCTACGGTTTTTAGGCCATGCCGATACACTACACTCCCGCCCGTCGCCTTGGCCTGGGCAGCCTGATTTTTGGTCTTGTGACCGTACTGACGATGCCTGCGCAAGCGGAGGAGGCGTCCTGGCTGGATGGCCGCTGGCCGCAGGAACATCACGCCCTGCCCGCCCATCCCAAGGCGATCTTTGGCCGCCTGGACAACGGGTTTCGCTATGTGATCTTCCCCAACGACAAACCTGCCGGGCGCACCCGCCTGTCGCTGGATGTTCAAGTCGGATCATTGATGGAAGACCAAGCCGAGCTTGGCGTCGCCCATTACCTGGAACATATGGCCTTCAACGGCTCGCGCCATTTCGCGCCAGGCACCCTGATTCCGTTCCTGCAACAGCACGGCATGCAGTTTGGTGCCGATGCCAACGCCCATACCGCCTTTACCGAGACGGTCTTCGATCTCGATCTGGCCGCCAAATCCGGGGCGGATCTGGATACGGGCCTTTTGTTCCTGCGCGATATCGCCGACGGCCTGTTGCTGGACCCCACCGAAGTGGACCGCGAACGCGGGGTGATCTTGTCGGAAAAATCGGCCCGTTCGTCGGAACGCAGCCGCCTGTCGCGCAAGACCATCGAAGCCATGTTCGCGGGCACCAAGTTCGCCAATGAAATCATCGGCAGCGAGGACACCATCAACGCCTTGAATGCGCCCGCCCTGCGGCGCTTCTATCAGACATGGTACCGCCCTGACCGGATGATCCTGGTGGCCGTCGGTGACAGCGACCCCGCCCTGTTGCGGGCGCGCATCGAAGCCCAGTTCGCCGACATCGCCTCGCGCCAGGACAATGTATCGGTGCCCTGGTGGGGCGACGTGCATCATCAGGGCGTCAGCGCCAGATACGAAAAGACCGCCACCGACGGTTTTTCGGTTTCCGTCACCGCGTTGCATCCGCGTCAATGGCGTCCCGACAGTCTGGCCGAACAGCGCCGACAGATCGCCGACATGCTGGCCCGCGAAATCTTTCAACGCCGCTTGCAGGCCAAGACCGCCGCGACGGCGCAGTTCGTCCAGGCCAGCTATGCGGGAAGCAGACAGGCGTTCGACCTGTTCCCCTCGACATCCCTTTCAGCCACCTGCGACAAAGCCAAGGCGTTGGCCTGCCTGACCGCACTGAGCCAGGAGTTGGCAACCGCCCTGTCCTATGGCTTTACCGAGGAAGAGGTGGCGGCGGCGCGGGGCTTCGTGAAAACCCGCCTGCTGGCCGCGTTGAGCGACAGCGCCCAACGGCAAAGCCGGGACATTGCCGCTGCCATCATCGCCACGCTGAATTCCGATGAGGTGTTCCAGTCGGAAGAACAAAGCCGGGCCTTTGCTATCCCGACCCTGGAACAGATCGACAAGGCCGAGATCGAACAGACCTTCCGCGCCGCCTGGGACAGCGGCAACCGGTTGATCGCGGCATCGGGCAGCGCCGATC
>JASLCK010000395.1 GCA_030151865.1 Rhodospirillaceae bacterium
CGGCTTCGAACTCGCCGTCCAACTGTTTCAGGGCGGTGGCGGCGGTCAGATGGGCCACGGTGTAGAAATGCACGATGGTCGATAGTACCAGGATCGCCATGCCGTGATAGACAAAGCCCAGCGGGTTGTCCGGGTGATTGAAGAAGAAGATATAGGACAACCCCAGCACCATCCCCGGTACCGCCAGCGGCAGGATGGCCAACAGGCGGATCAGGGTTTTGAGGTGTTCTGCCCCCTTCAGCTTTTCCATCAGATAGGCCCCGGTAAAGACCAGCACCGTGCCGATCGCCGCGGTCCACAGGCTCATCTGGATGGAGTTCCAATAGCTGCTCCACCCCGCGCCGTCGAACTGGGAAAAGTCGTAATTGGACAAGGTCAGGCTGAGGTTGTAGGGCCAGAATTTGACCAGACTGGCGTAAAGCGCCATGGCCATCACACCCAACAACATCCCCGCCACCAGCAGGCAGAACGCCAGCAACGGCCAGTCCACCAGCGGCGTCTTGGCCGGGTGATAGGGGACCGAGCGCGACGACAGCAGCGCCTTTTGCCGCCGTGCCCCCCAGTTTTCCGCGCCAAAGGCCAGGGCGGCGGGCAGCAAGAGAACCAGCCCGATGACCGCGCCGATGCCAAAATTCTGCTGGCCGACCACCTGCTTATAGACCTCGGTCGCCAGCACCGAATATTGCCCGCCCACCACCTTGGGGATGCCGAAGTCGGTGATCACCAGAGTGAAGATAACGAAAACCGCGCTGATCAGGCCGTAACGCGCCCCCGGCAGGGTGATGCTGAAAAAACGCCGCACCGGCCCGGCGCCCAGGGATTCCGCCGCTTCATAAAGGCGGGCGTCGGCCACCGACAAGGCGGTGATCAGAATCATCAGGGCGTGGGGGAAGGTATAGAACACCTCGGCGATGATGATGCCGACCGGGCCATAAAGGGGATAGCCCAACAGCATCCCGGTCATGATCCCCTTGTTGCCGAACAGATAGACCAGCGACAAGGCGGGCAGCAGCGACGGGGCCAGGATGGGGATTTGCGCCAGGAGGCGCAGCAGGCTTTTGCCGGGCATGCGCGATCGGGTCAGGGCAAAGGCGAAGGGAAAGGCCAGCCCCAAGGTAATGACGGTGGTGACCACCGACACGAACAGACTGTTGGCGACGGCGCGGCCCAAGGCGGGGCTTTGCAGAAAGGCGGCGTAATTGGCCCAACCGATCCAGTCGCCGCCGCGATCCTGAAAGCTTTTGACCGCCAGCATGGCCAGGGGAAAAGCGACGGTGATCAGCAAAAACAGCATCAGGCCGCCCAGGAACAGCGGCATTAGCGGAATGGGGCGAAAGGCCAAAGGGCGGGGCAGGCGGGAACTGTCTGAGGTCATTTTTCAAATCACATCTGGGCGGGGAAAACGCGCAAGCGGTCGCCGGGCAGGGCGACGGGCACGGTCTTGCCCGGTTCCAACCCCATGTCGCGGACCAGATTGGCGGAAAAGTCGGCGGTCAACATGACACCGCCCAGCGGTTCGGCGTGCAGGCGGGCGCGATGGAAGGGACCCAGAAAATCCAGGCTTTGGATGATCGCGGGCACCACGTTGGGGCCGTGGGGATGGCGCACCACCACATCTTCGGGGCGCAGACACAGGGTAACGGCGCTGCCATGCGGGGCCTCGCCCTCGCATTCCAGTTCCATATCGCCCAGGCGGACCTTACCCAAGCCCAGCCGGTCGCCGGAAATAAAGCTGCCCGACAAAAAGTTCATGGCGCCGACGAAATCAGCGACGAAGGGCGAAACTGGACGGGCATAGATTTCCGCTGGCTGGCCCACCTGTTCGATGCGGCCCTTGTTCATCACCACGATGCGGTCCGCCATGGTCAATGCCTCTTCCTGGTCATGGGTCACCATGATGGTGGTGATCCCTAAGGCGCGGTGTAGATCGCGGATTTGCGTGCGCAGATGTAGCCGCACGCGGGCATCGAGCGCCGATAGCGGTTCGTCCAGCAAAAGCAGCTTGGGCGCAGGGGCCAGGGCGCGGGCCAGGGCGACGCGCTGTTGCTGTCCGCCCGAAAGCTGATTGGGATATTTGGCGTCGATCCCCGGCAGGCCGACCATGTCCAGCAATTCGGCGACACGGGCTTTTTGCGCGGCCCTGTCGCGGGTCTTCAAGCCATAAGCGACGTTTTGTGCCACCGTCAGATTGGGAAACAGGGCATAGGACTGAAAGACAATGCCGTAATCGCGCGCCGACGGGGCAAGGCGCGAGACATCGCGCCCGGCGATTTCCACCCGCCCGGCATTTTGTGGATCAAGTCCGGCGATGATGCGCAGCAAGGTGGTCTTGCCGCAGCCCGATGGCCCCAGGAAGCAGATGAATTCCCCGGCATGGATGTCCAAGGACACCTGATCGACAGCCAGGCAATTGCCGTAATCCTTGACGATCCCTTGCAGGCGCAAATAGGCATCAGACATGATCAAGTCCTTACTCTTAAACGGAAAAAGGCCGGGCTCCGATATGCGGAGCCCGGCTTTGAACGGCAGGCTTACTTCTTGGGTTCCGACTTGGCGTCGTAGCGCTTGGTCCACTCGGCCAGGATGGCGTCGCGGTTCTTGGCGGCCCAGGTGAAGTCGTTCTTCTTGATCATCATCATCTCGGCGTTGGCCGGATAATTGGGCACATCCTTGGTGACGCCCGGATAGGCGGTCACGGCGTAGTAGTTCACATAAAGCTCGTTGGCCTTTTTGGTGGCGGCCCAATCGGCCAGCTTCTTGGCGGCGTCCAGGTTCTTGGTGCCCTTGACGATGGCGGTGGCTTCCATTTCCCAGCCAGAGCCTTCCTGGGCGACGATCACGTCGATGGGCGCGCCCTTGGTCTTTTGCTGGGCCCCGGTATATTCGATGGAAATACCGATGGGATATTCGCCCGAAGCCGCCATCTTGCAGGGCTTGGAGCCGGAATGGGTATAGACGGCGACATTGGCGTCCAGGCCGTCCATGTACTTCCAGCCTTCCTTTTCGCCCTGCATTTGTAGCCAGCCGGAAACCGCCAGGAAGCCGGTACCCGACGAAGCCGGGTTTGGCATGACGATCTGGCCCTTATAGACCGGGTTCAGCAGATCGGCCCACGAGGTCGGGCGCGGCAGGTGGCGCTTTTCGGCTTCCACCGTGTTGAAACAGATGGCGGCCATCCAGGCATCCATGCCGACCCAGGTCGGGGTCGCCTTGCTATCTTTGAAATTGGCCTTCAGCGTTTCGACGCCCTTGGGGGCATAAGGCTGAAGCATGTTCTGGGTATCGAGCAGGATCAGGCTGGAGGCCGCAACGCCCCACACCACGTCAGCCTGCGGGTTGTTCTTTTCGGCCAGCAGCTTGGCGGTGATGATGCCGGTGGAATCGCGCACCCACTGGATTTCAATGCCGGGATTGTCGGCTTCGAAGGCTTTCTTATAGGGTTCGAGCTGTTCGTTTTCCAAGGCGGTGTAAACGGTCAGCTTGGTGGCGGCGGCAGCGGTGCCGGCGGCCAGAACGCTAACAGCGACAGCCCCCATCAGGCCGCGCATCAGGGTCGAGACGGACATTGATCAATGCTCCATAGGCTCTGTTCGTTCAGAGGCAGCCGCCCGGCGGGCGCCGCGTCCAGTCACAGGAGTAGTGGAAACCCCCGCCGAAACCCCATGAAGCTTTGATTACGTTAATTTAACCTTGGGTTGTTATTTGCGTTACTTTTAAATCCATTGCGGATTTTGTCCGCAAAAATTCTTCCAATGCCCGGATTGGGGCGATGTCGCCGTAAAGCCGATCGCGGTGATTGATGACCTGTTGCGCTTCATTCTGACGCAAGGTTGGATCGGATAGGGCGACGGCACGGGCGATATAAGCCGCCTTATCGGCGCTGATACGATCAGTCAGCCCCATCCGGGTCAGGATGGCGGCACTATGGCGTCCGCGCATCAAGGGGCCGGGGGTGGTGACGATGGGCAGGCCGTTGGCAATGGCTTCCAACGTGGTGTTGCCCCCCGACCAGCCCAGACTGTCCAGATAGACGTCGCCCGCCCGCAGCAGTGCGGGGAACATCTCATGGGCAACCGGCTGGGTGAAAACCACATGGCGCTGAAAATCCAAACCAGCGGCGGTGAAGGCTTGGCGCAGTCGCGCTTTCAGCAGTCGGGCGCGCGGCAGATCATCGCCGCCGATAAATAGAAATTGGGCGCTGGGAACCTGCGCGGCGACGGCCGTCAACACATCGTCGTCGGCGGGGTGGTATTTGAACTGCGATTGGATGCACAGATAAACCAGGGCGTCGTCGCGCAATCCCAGGGACTGACGGGGCAGCACCCGCTCGGGATAGGTCGGCAGCGGCTGATAGCACAGCGACAATCCCGGCAGACGGACCAGGGTTTCACCGTAATGGTCCTGGCCGTTATCGGGTTCCATCAAATCACTGGTCAGGTAATAATCGATGGTTGGCAGGCCGCTGGTGACGGGATGCCCCCAGGACATGGCCTGAAGCGGGGCCAAACGCCGTGCTGCCAGACGCACTACCAGCGGTTCCATGCCAATTTCGGGATAGATCAGGGCATGCAGCCGGTCGG
Source organism: Rhodospirillaceae bacterium (assembly GCA_030151865.1). Lineage (GTDB taxonomy): Bacteria > Pseudomonadota > Alphaproteobacteria > Rhodospirillales > Magnetospirillaceae > JASLCK01. The sequence continues at coordinate 4,581 of JASLCK010000395.1, forward strand.
CGCGGATGGTGCTGATCCAGGCGTTTTCATCCCCCAGACGATGGCGGGTATGGTCGGCACTGTGATGCAGGCGCTGGGCGGTGGCGTCGGGCAGGGCGTCGTTGAGATCGTACAGAAAAACTTCAAAGCCCTGGCGGTCCAACTGTTCCACCCAGCCGCCAAACAGTTTGGAAATGGAATGGATGCGCCAATGGCCCGAGGCAAAGCCGACCCGGATGCGTTCGCCCGATTGCGGGGGCGCTGTCAGGGGCGGGCCGGGCGGCAGGGGCAGGGCAGCCAGCATGGTGGCGACGGCGCGGCCATAGAGCCCCTGCAAATCACGGTCGTTCTGTCCCTGATAGGACAGAAAAAACGGTTTGGCTCCGCCCGCCACCGCTGCCCCTTGTATCAGCCGTGCAGCGGGGGCGCGTTGGGTCTGTTCGGCCAGATGCTCCAGCCGTGCGGCGTAGCGGGCACGTACCTGGGAGATTTCATCCAAGGTGGCATAAGCCATGGGCAATTCGGCCATGGTCCGATACAAAGCCGCCCCCAGATGGCCGGGATCGCGGGCCAGCAGAACATCCAGCATATTGGCTGCCAGATCGGACCGCCCGGCGGCCCGCAGCAGGTTGGCGGTCAGCAACACTTGATCTGTGTCGTCCAACTCGGCCAGGGGCTTGATCTCGGTCTCGACAGCCGAGAGCGACGCCGTATCGATGGCCGAACGCACCAGACGGCGCAGCACGGCGGCGGCATCACCCCGGCGGCCCAACTGGTTCAGGAACGCCGACAGGCTGCGATAGGCCGGGATATAGGCGGGGTGCCGTTGTAGACAGCTTTGCAATACCGCCAGGGCTTTTTGCTGTTGGCCGATCTTAAAGAAGATAGACCCCAGATTGTTGAGCAGTCGGGGCGAATCGGTTAGCGGCACGATGGCTTCCAGGAAAGGCAGCGCCTGTTCGGACCTTCCGGCGCGATGCCGCAGCAACCCCAGTTCATGCAGGCTTTCCACCACCACCGGGGCGGCGGCGATCTGGCGGAAGTGTTGTTCAGCCTCGGCCAAACGGTTTTCCCGCAGGGCGGCC
>JASLCK010000398.1 GCA_030151865.1 Rhodospirillaceae bacterium
CGGTCACCGGGGCAACGGCGGAGATATTGAACGGCAGCGTCCCGGTCAACATCACCCTGACCGACGCTATCGGCAATGTCAGCGCCACCTATGCCACGGCCCTGACCGGCAAGACCATCGATACCCAGGTACCGACGGATATCGCCTTGTCCACCCAGACCAGTGCGTCCACGGCCTTTTCGGCCGTGGCCAGCGGCAGTGTCGTGGGGCGGCTGGGCAGCACAGACGCCACGGTGGGCGACAGCTTTACTTACGCCCTGGCGACCGGCAACGGCGTCAACGATGCCGATAACGGTAAGTTTGTCATCAGTGGCGACAGCCTGACGGTCCGCACGGGGCAAACTCTGACGGCGGGGGTGGATTATCATCTGTTCGTTCAGACCACCGATGCGGGCGGAAACGTCTTTACCAAAGCTTATGTGATCACTGGTGCGGTTGCGCCAAGCCTGAGCCCGGCCCAATCCGTCAGCTATGGCGAGCGGGCGGCGGCGGTACGCCTGGATCCGGCTTTGTCTCTGACGGCGGGCAGCAGTCAAAACATTACCGGGGCCAGCGTCGCCATTACCGCAGGGCTCAATAGCGGTGATGTGCTGAGCGCGGTGACCAGCGGAACCGCCATTACCGCCAGTTATGATGCCGCCAGCGGGGTTTTGACGTTAAGCGGCACCGATAGTCTGGCCCATTATCAGTCGGTTCTGGCGTCGGTTGGGTTCGCCAATACGACCAATGATCCCACAGCAAGCAGCAACAGCCGCACCATATCCTGGTCCGTTCAGGACGGTTACGCCAGCCGGGCTTTGGCGCAAAGCACGATCAGCGTCTTGGCCGTCAATGACCGCCCCGATGTGGGACATGTGGTTCTGAGCACGCCGAGCGTGACGGTGGTCGGCCAATATACCCCGCCGTTGTTCAGCGGCGCGGCGGTCGATCCGATCGAGTCCGGCCAACGCATCAAGCAGGTGGTGCTGACGGTGTCCGGGCTGAGCGATGGTGCGGCGGAAGTGCTGCGCATCGACGGGAGCGAAATTGCCCTGGTTGCTGGGACGGGAACCACCGGCGGCCCGGCGGCGGTAGATTATGTTGTGACCCTGTCGGGCGATACGGCCACCATTACGTTAGGAAAAAATGGGGACATGGCCGCCGCATCGGTCAGCGCCCTGATCAATGATCTTGGCTATAAGAATGCCAACCCGTTGGGCACTGCCGGGGTGCGGACCATTACCCTGGCCCAGATTCAAGATAACGGTGGTACGGCCAATGGCGGGGTGGACAGATCATTCCCGGCCCTGTCGTCGCGTGTCTCGGTGGTCGGCAACGACACCCCGCAAATTGTCGGAGCCGTGGGACAGTCGGTGCAAACCATCGAAGCCCGACCGATTCCCGGCCTGTCGGTCAGCGATCAGTGGGGCGGCGCGCTTTATCAGGTCAGTCTGTCCAGTTCGTCACCCGGTGGACGGCTCTGGGTGGATGGTCTGACGCCCAGCAGTGGCGCCAATGGTTCGTCCAGCCTGACCATCAGCGGCACTCTGGCGCAGATCAATACGGCCCTATCCAGCTTGCGTTACGCCCCGGCAGGGGTGGGCAGCGATACCATCACCATGACGGTGCAAGATGGCGGTGGCGCGTATTTCGGCGGGGCGCGCACGGCATCGGCCAGCTTTGAATACAAGTCTGTTTTGCCGTCTAGCCAGGTTCAACCGTCAACCCCAACCCAAACCGATGGGCATGACCGGTCGGCGGCTCCTCCGGCATCGCTCAATTCTGCCCCAGTGATTGTTGTTCAGAATTCCTGGCCGACGATTCCGGGGGCAACTGGCGGGCGGGCCGACAGCATTCCGGGACCGATTGTTTCCACTCAGGCATTACGGTCAGAAACCGTTTCGCCCAGCGAAACGCTGACGGTCGAGCGTAATGGCGGTTCGGGTTTCCGTTTCCAGATGCCGGGTGGTGGTTTCGGCCCCGGCTCGGAAACCACCGTCAGCGCCACCTTATCCGATGGCAGGCCGCTGCCGGGATGGGTGAACTATGATAGCCGGTCGGGGCAGTTTTCGGTGACCCCACCCGATGGGTTTAGCGGCACCATGGAAATCCGGGTGGTGGTGCGTCTGCCGTCTGGGGCTTTGGCGGAACGGGTGCTGGATGTTCGCGTTGATCAAGCCGGTCGCCCGACCGTCCTTATGAAGTCCACCACTCCGAGGACCGATGCGACGCCCCATGCGTTGGGGGATTTTGCTCCTCCGGGTAAGGATGGAAAAGCGGCCCCGCAAGGCCGCCATGCCACCGCCCATCCCGGTAAGCCATCATTGAGCGAGCAGTTGCATGCCATGAGCCATGACGGGCGGTTGGCTCGGCAGGCGGCTTTGTGGGGCAAAATGCAGCGCCGTGCGTAAAAGCCAGTCCCCCGCCGTCCAAAGGGCGGCGGGGGATAATAAGGACGGCTATTCCGCCGCTGTCTTGATGGTGTCTTCAAAGGTGGCGGCAAAGGCCTGATCAATGTCCCACAACAGGTCTTCGACGTTCTCGGTGCCGATGGAAAAGCGGATTTGTTCCGGCTTGACGCCCGCCAACCGTTGCTCATCCTCGGTCAATTGACCGTGGGTGACGGTGGCCGGATGCACCACCAGGGACTTGGAATCCCCGACATTGGCCAGGAAGGAAAAGATCTTCAGCGCTTCGATGAAGGTCTTGGCCTGTTCATAGCCACCCTTGATGCCAAAGGTCAGGATCGCCCCCGGCCCCTTGGGTAGATAGCGCTGCGCCAAAGCGTGATAGGGATTGCCCTTCAAGCCTGGATAATTGACCCAATCCACATAGGGGCTGGCCGCCAGATGCTCGGCGATCTTCTGGGTTGACGCCACCTGCCGGTCAACCCGCAGCGACAGGGTTTCCAGCCCTTGCAGCAGCAAAAAGGCGTTGAACGGGCTCAAACAAGCCCCCAGATCGCGCAGGTAATGCAGGCGGGCTTTGATGATATAGGCCTGCTCGCCCCACTTTTCCCAATGCACATAATTGCTATAGGACGGGTCAGGCGTCGTGAAATCGGGGAACTTGCCGTTGCCCCAATTGAAATTGCCGCCATCGACGATCAGCCCGCCCAGGCTGGTGCCGTGTCCGCCGATATATTTGGTGGCGGAATGCACGCTGATATTGGCCCC
>JASLCK010000005.1 GCA_030151865.1 Rhodospirillaceae bacterium
ACGTTAGCCAGTCCAGTACCGAACTGATGCATCTGCGTCAGGCCGTGGCGGCGGGCGTGGTGCAGCAGGGCGGCGACATGGCCGCTGTGCGCCTCAGCATGGATGGTTCGGGCCAGCCTTACCCGGAAATCGGCCAGTTGAAGTTCTCGGAAGTGACGGTCGATCCCAGCACCGGCGCGGTGCAGGTGCGCGCCCAGTTCCCCAATCCGCGCGGCGATCTCTACCCCGGTCTGTTCGTGCGGGCCCGCATCGATCAGGGCGTGCGTCAGAATGCGGTTCTGGCCCCGCAGCAATCGGTGGTGCGTGCGCCCGACGGATCGACCACCGTCTGGGTGGTGGGCGACGACAACAAGACTGCGGTGCGCCCCGTGACGGTCAGCCAGGCGGTTGGCGATAAGTGGTTGGTGGAATCTGGTCTGGAGAACGGCGACCGCGTGGTGGTGTCCGGCTTGCAGAAGATCCGTCCCGGCATCGAAGTGCGCATTGCTGCCCCGGCGGCTCCGGCTCAGCCCGGCGCTGCTCCCGCCGCCCCGCAGAAGTAAGCGAGAACCCTCATGTCGCGTTTCTTTATTGACCGGCCGATCTTCGCCTGGGTCATCGCCATCGTCATCATGCTGGCGGGCGGGCTGTCGATCCTGAGCTTGCCGATCGAGCAATATCCCCGAATCGCGCCGCCTTCGGTGCAGATTTCGGCCAGCTATCCGGGCGCATCGGCGCAGACGGTGGAAAATACCGTCACCCAGGTGATCGAGCAGAAGATGAACGGTCTCGATTACCTGCGCTATATGTCGTCCACCTCGGACTCGGCGGGCAACATCGCCATCACCCTGACCTTCGAGCCCAAGGCCAATCCCGATATCGCCCAGGTTCAGGTGCAGAACAAGCTGCAACTGGCCATGCCGCTGTTGCCGCAGGAAGTGCAGCAACAGGGCGTCAAGGTTGCCAAGGCCACCAAGAACTTCCTGATCGTCCCGGCCCTGGTGTCCAAGGACGGCAAGATGAGCGCCAACGAATTGGCCGACTTGCTGGTGTCCAAGGTTCAAGATCCGTTGAGCCGCGTTTCCGGCGTCGGTGAAGTCACGGTGTTCGGCGCCCAGCACTCGCTGCGCATCTGGCTGAACCCCGACAAGCTGGTCAGCTATAAGCTCAGCACCACCGATGTGGTCACCGCCATCAAGGCTGAAAACGCCGAAGTGTCGGTGGGCCAGTTGGGCGGCGCGCCTGCCGTGCCGGGCCAGCAACTGAACGCCACCATCCTGGCGCAAAGCCGCATGGAAACGCCCGATCAGTTCGGCAACATTCTGCTGCGCGTCAATCAGGACGGTTCTCAGGTCCGCCTCAAGGACGTGGCCCGCATCGAGGTTGGTGCGGAAAGCTATGAAATTCTTGCCAACAACAATGGCCGTCCGGCTGCCGCTCTGGCGGTCAAGCTGGCCACTGGGGCCAATGCGCTCGACACCGTCGATGCGGTCCGCGCCCTGTTTGAAAGCATGAAGCCGTTCTTCCCCGAAGGGGTCGAGGTGATCTATCCCTATGACACGACGCCGTTCGTTCGGCTGTCGATCGAGGAAGTGATCAAGACCCTGGTGGAAGCCATCATCCTGGTGTTCCTGGTGATGTATCTGTTCTTGCAGAACTTCCGGGCCACCTTGATCCCCACCATCGCCGTTCCGGTGGTACTGTTGGGCACCTTTGGCGTGCTGTCGGCTTGCGGTTTCACCATCAATACCCTGACCATGTTCGCCATGGTTCTGGCTATCGGCCTGCTGGTGGACGATGCCATCGTCGTGGTGGAAAACGTCGAACGCGTGATGAGCGACGAGGGCTTGCCGCCCAAGGAAGCCACCCGAAAATCCATGGATCAGATTACCGGCGCGCTGATCGGCATCGCCCTGGTGTTGTCGGCGGTGTTTGTGCCGATGGCTTTCTTCGGTGGGTCCACCGGCGCTATTTACCGCCAGTTCTCGATTACACTGGTGTCGGCCATGGGGCTGTCGGTGCTGGTGGCCTTGATCCTGACCCCGGCCTTATGCGCCACCATCCTGAAGCCGGTTGAACGCGGCCATGGGTGGGAGGAAAAGGGCTTCTTCGGGGCCTTTAACCGCCTGTTCGAACGCAGCCGCCGCAGTTACACCCGTGGCGTCCAGGGCGTTTTGCATCGCCGTGGCCGGGTTCTGGCGATTTATGCCCTGCTGGTGGCGGGCATGGCGTTCCTGTTCCTGCGTATCCCCACCTCGTTCCTGCCTGACGAAGACCAGGGCATCTTCTTTGTCCAGGTCTCGACCCCGGCTGGGGCGACCCAGCAGCGCACCCAGCAAGTGTTGGATCAGGTGACCCAGTACTTCCTGACGGTGGAAAAGGACAACGTCGAGAGTATCTTTACCGTGGCCGGGTTCAATTTTTCGGGCCGTGGTCAGAACTCCGGCATGGCCTTCGTCCGTATGAAGGATTGGAGCCAGCGCACCAGCCCCGACCGCAAGGTTGCCGCCGTGACCCGGCGCGCCATGGGGGCGTTGTCCCAGGTCAAGGACGCCATGGTCTTCGCCTTTGCGCCGCCTGCCGTTTTGGAACTGGGCAATGCGTCGGGTTTCGACCTTCAGCTTCAGGATCGCGGCAACATGGGCCATGCGGCCCTGATGCAGGCGCGTAACCAGTTGCTGGGCATGGCGGGACAAAATCCGGCCCTGATGGCGGTGCGCCCCAACGGTCTGGAAGATACCCCCCAGTACCGTCTGTCGGTAAACCGCGAAAAGGCACAAGCCCTTGGTCTGTCGCTGGCTGACGTCAACACCACCATTTCGGCGGCGTGGGGCTCGTCCTACGTCAATGACTTCATCGACAATGGCCGTGTCAAAAAGGTCTATCTCCAGGCTGACGCGCCGTTCCGCATGTTGCCCGACGATGTGAACCGTTGGGAAGTGCGCAACAACGCTGGTCAGATGGTGCCGTTCTCCACCTTCACCACCGCCAAGTGGGAATATGGCTCGCCGCAGTTGGAACGTTATAACGGCGTGCCGTCGCGTGACATCAACGGCATGCCCGCCCCCGGCCATAGCTCGGGCGAGGCCATGGCGATCATGGAAAGTCTGGTGGCCAAGCTGCCGCCGGGGATCGGCTTCCAGTGGACCGGTCTGTCTTATGAAGAACGTCTGGCGGGTTCCCAGGCTCCGGCGCTCTATGCGATCTCGGTGCTGGTGGTGTTCCTCTGCCTGGCGGCCCTTTACGAAAGCTGGTCGATCCCGTTCGCGGTGATGCTGGTGGTTCCCTTGGGTGTTCTGGGCGCTGTGGCGGCGGTCACGGTGCGCGGTCTGTCCAATGACGTGTATTTCCAGGTGGGTCTGTTGACCACGATCGGTCTAGCGGCGAAAAACGCCATTCTGATCGTGGAATTCGCCAAGGAACTGCACGAAAAGGGCCGTTCGCTGATGGGCGCGACCATCGAGGCGGCGCAGCAGCGTCTGCGTCCGATCCTGATGACCTCGCTGGCCTTCATCCTGGGCGTGTTGCCGATGGCTTTGGCCAACGGTGCGGGTTCGGGCGCGCAGAACGCTATCGGCGTCGGCGTGATGGGCGGTATGCTGAGCGCCACGGTGCTGGCTGTCTTCTTCGTGCCGGTGTTCTTCGTGGTGGTACTGCGGATGACCCGCAAGGCGCCCAAGCGTTTGCATCTGCACGATGATTCTGCGACCAAGTAAGGCCCCGACCCTCAAGGCATAGAGACGATTATGAAGAAAACTATCCTTCTCACCTGTGCGGCGGCGGCCTTGTTGGCGGGGTGCTCGTTGATCCCCGACTATAATCGGCCCGATCTGCCGGTGTCCCAGACCTGGCCGCAAGGGCCGGGTTATGGGCCCGAGGCCACTGCCAAGACGGACGCCCAGGCGCCTGCCGATACTTCCTGGAAGAAGTTCTTCGTCGATCCGACGTTGCAGGGGCTGATCCAGCAGGCCCTGGACAACAACCGCGACCTGAAGGTGGCGGCGTTGAATATCGAGGTGGCGCGGGCGTCGTACCGCATCACCGAGGCCGATCTGTTGCCCAACGTCAACGCGGGTGCGTCGGAAACCATTCAACGCACGCCCAAGCTGCTCAGCTCGACCGTTCCCCAGCAGGCCATCACCACCCGGCGTTATGCCGCCAATCTGGGGGTGACGGCGTTCGAACTGGATCTGTTCGGGCGGCTGCGCAGCCTGGATGAACAGGCTCTGCAGAAGTTCCTGGCGACCGAACAGGCCCGGACCTCGACCCAGATTTCCCTGGTGGCCGAGGTTGCCAACGCCTATCTGACCCTGCTGGGCGACCGCAAGCTGTTGACCTTGACCGAGGAAACCCTGACGACCCGCGAAAAGTCGCTCAATCTGATCGAGCGCAGCTTTGAGCGGGGCGTAGGCTCGCAACTGGATGTGGCCCAGGCCCGTTCGGCGGTGGAAACCGCCCGCGTCGCCAAGGCCAAATATCTGCGTCAGGTCGAGCAGGACAAGAACGCCCTGGTGGTGCTGGTCGGCAGTCCCATCGACGAAGCCAAGCTGCCTTTGAACAAGGATCTGGGGGGCGTGCGCTTTGTCGAGGATGTGAAGGTCGGTCTACCGTCCGACGTGCTGCTGAAGCGTCCTGACATCATGCAGGCGGAATATCAGTTGCGGGCGGCGAACGCCAATATCGGGGCGGCGCGCGCGGCGTTCTTCCCGACCATTTCGCTGACCGGCAGCTTTGGCTCCGCCAGCCCCAGTCTGGATACGCTGTTCCAGGGCAATTCCGGGTCCTGGAGCTTTATGCCCCAGATCACCATGCCGATCTTTGACGCAGGCCGTAATCAGGCCAATCTGGACAGCGCCAAGGCCAGCCGCGAAATCGCCGTGGCGCAGTATGAGAAGTCGATCCAAAGCGCCTTCAGCGAAGTGTCGGACGCTTTGGCCGCCAAGGGCACGCTGACCGATCAGATGACATCGCAGGCCGCCCTGGTCGCCGCCACCCAGGACAGCTACCGCCTGTCTCAGGCCCGCTACGACCGTGGTATCGACAGCTACCTGACGGTGCTCGATTCCCAACGCTCGCTGTTCAGCGCGCAACAGGATCTGGTCTCGGTCGAAGTGTCGCGCCTGACCAATATGGTCACGCTTTACAAGGTGCTGGGCGGCGGTCAGATCTGACCGTCTTCCCGCCTCAACAAAACACCCCGTCCAGGGTAACCCGGACGGGGTGTTTTGTTTGAGATGTAAGGTCTATGGGCCTAAGGAACAGGCGTTTAGCGTTCCCGTCCTGCGGCGAACTGTTCCAGCATCAGGCGGGCGCTGACGGCCCAGCCCAGCAGGGGTTCCGGCGGATTGCGCACCGGTGGGGGATAGGCGGTAATGTCGGACAGCAGCGGGCTTTCGTGACCCAGGATTGATTCCGCCAGCAATCGCCCGGCAATGGTGCCCTTGGCTGCCCCCACGCCGTTGGTTCCGGCGGCAGCGTAAAGCCCCTCGGCCAGTTGTCCGAAGAACGGGGTGAAGTTGCGGGAAAAACAGACCACGCCGCCCCAACTGTTTTCAAAGACGGCGGGGGCCTCGGGCCAACGGTCTTTCAGGGACTTCAGATGCCAATGGCGGGCGCGGGCCAGATGGGCGTCGGAGCAGGTGAAGTCGCCACCATAACGGAAGGAATTACGCACCAGTACCCGGCCATCCTTCAGACGGCGCAGGGTGGTGCCCGCCTTGTGGGCGGGCAGGACCGCCCATTCCGGCGCCCCTTTGATCGAAAGCGGCGGGGTCAGGCTGGCATAGGTGTAGACCGGCACCAACCGGCTTTCCAGAAAGCCGAAGCAGCGGGTAAAGGCATCGGTGGCCAGCAGCAGTTTTGGGGTGGTGACGCTGCCTTGCGGCGTGGTCAGCCGCCAGCCTTGGGCGGCCTTTTCAAAGCTGGAAACGGGGCTGTTTTCGCACAATTGCACGGCATCGGGCAGGCTGTCGGCCAGACCGCGCACCAGGGCGGCGGGTTGCATTACCACGCAACTGGCAGTGCGCAGGCCCTGGCTGTAATAGGGCGTACCCAGGATGTCCGCCAACTGGTCGCGGCTCAACAGATCATAGGCTTCGCCCATGGCCTCCAGGCCACGGGCCAAACTGGCGATCTCGCGTTCCCCCGCCGGTTCGATGGCGGCGTGAATTTTGCCCAATTCCGACCAGTCGCAATCGATGGCATGGCGATCGATCAGGTCTTTCAGATTGGCGATGGCGGCGCGGTTCAGGCGGCGAACCCGGTTGTTGCTTTCCTGATCCTCGACGCTTTGGGCGTCCACATTGTGGGGCAGGTCGATGATAAAGCCGGAATTGCGGCCCGACGCTCCGTCGCTGACCCGTTCAGCTTCTAAAAGAAGGATGCGGTCGTTGGGGCGCAGTTCGCCCAGGCGGCGCGCCGCCGACAGGCCGGTGAAGCCAGCCCCGATCACCACCCAATCGGCGCTTTGATCTCCCATCAGCGGCGGTTTGCCCAGGCGCGGCGGCAACAGGGCTTGCCAACCGTTGGAATGATCATCGGCGGGAAGGGGGGAAACGGTGCGACGGCTCATGGATTTGGAACATCGTTAAGTCTTTTGGAACCGGCAGCATGAGCCGGTTGGCCGGGGCTGTAAAACAAAAATCAAGCCCGCATGTCTGCTCTTCCTCGCTTGGCGAGCAGGCATATTAAACATTTATATTATGTTAATTTTATTCGGATGACATAATTTAACAGTTATTTTTGTATGGACAAACACTATTAATCTAGTAGTTTTATATTCAGATTGTGGCCAAGAGCCTTCCCGGACGAGGTGAGCGATGAGTTTTTATCGTGATTTCAATGACAAGCTGGCGATTGAGGCGTGGAATTCGACCCCACGGGAAAGCTATCGCACCATTTCCGTCAAGCGCTTGACCCCGACCATCGGGGCCGAAGTGGAAGGGATCGACCTGTCCCAGGACCTGAGCGAGGAACAGATCAGCGAAGTCCGCCGCGCCATTGGGGAAAATCTGGTTCTGGTGTTCCGCAATCAGCCCATCAGCAGCGAGGATCATAAGCGCTTCGCCCGTCACTTTGGCACGCTGCACAGCCATATTTTGGGCGGAGCCAAGGCGTTTTCGTCGGAAAAGCGCGACCCGGAGATTCTGTCCTGGCGCACCGGGCGGGATTCCCGCCATACCGCCGGGGATGGCTGGCATCATGACGTCAGCTGCGACGCCAATCCCATTTGGGGATCGTTCCTGCGGGTGCGCGAATTGCCGGAAGGCGGCGGCGGCGATACGGCATTCGCCAATCTGGCCTTGGCTTATGATGCCCTGTCCGCTCCCATCAAAACTCTGTTGGAGGGGTTGACCGCCATTCATGACGGGTCGCAGGCCTGGACCGCCGGTTATGGCTCGCAGCCCTCGGCAGGGACCTCGTTCCCGGCATCGGAACATCCTGTGGTGGCGCGTCATCCCATCAGCGGGCGCAAGTTCTTGTTCGTCAATCCCAGCTTCACCAGCCATATCGTGCAGTTGACCCGCGCTGAAAGCGATGCGGTGCTGAAGCTGCTCTATGATCATGTGTTGTCCAATCTGGCCTTCCAGACCCGCATTCACTGGTCGCCCGACAGTCTGGTGTTTTGGGACAATTGGGCCACCTGGCACCATGCGGTGTGGGACTATTACCCCAATATCCGGTCCGGCGACCGGGTGTCGGCGGTGCGTGACCACGGTCCGCAAGCCTGAAGGGGAGGGGACAGTTCATGACCACTCTCACTCCGTCGCGCCGCCGTTTTTTTCAGCTTCTGGGGGGGACTGCCATCGGCTTGTCCCTGGGGCTGCCCCAGGGAGTTCAGGCCGCAGAAGCAACAGACCCCACCGATTGGGGCTGGGTCGGGCCTTATGACAAGGTGTCCGACAAATCGGTGGCGTGGCTGAAGGAAAAAGGCTGGTGGCCGCTGACCATCGGTTTTCAGCCGCCCTGGACCGGGCATAACGCCATCAACATCGCGGTGGACCGGTTGGGGCTGCTGGCCAAGCGCGGGGTCGAGCAGAAGCTGCAAGGCTTCCTGTCGGGGCCGGAACTGATCGAAGCCTTTACAGCGGCCCGTATCCAGTTTGGCGCCACCGGCAATTTTCCTTATCACTCGCTGGTGGACCGCAAGGTGCCGCTCAAGGGGGTGCTGAATTACCCGCTGCTGACCCATGCGGTGATCGTGCCCAACGATTCGCCCCTGCAATCCCTGGCGGATTTGCGCGGCGGCAAGGAACCGGCGGTCATCGGTCTGGTCACCGGGTCCTCGGCGGAATTCTATTTTCAGGCCGCTGCCCAGGTGCACGGTCTGCGCATCGGGTCCGACGTGGTGTTGAAGAACATGCCGCTGTCGGAACAACTGCAATTGCCCAAGGGGGTGGCGGCGGTGGTGCCGTGGGATCACACCGCCTCGCTGATCACCCAGGACCGCAAGACCGGGCGGGCCATTGACACCAGCCATTCCTATAACGTCTATGAAGGGGTGGGGTTTGTCCGCCAGGAGCTGATCGACAACGTTCCCGACGTGGTCCAGGCCCTGACCGATGCTTATCTGGAAGCGGTGTTGTGGGTACGCCGCCATCCGGTCGAGGCCGTGCGCTTCCTAAAGGAAGATCCGGCCCTGAAAGCCATCCCGGAGAACTTCCTGTCCGGGCAGTTGGCGCAGAACGTGCTGTTGTTCAAGCCGACCTTTCTGGTTCCCGATCCGGCTTTTTGGGCCGCCGAGTCCGAGCGTATCCGCGCTTGGCTGAAGGAGCGTAAGCGGCTGGCCCGCGATATTTCCAACGCCGAATATGCGGGCACCTATGCGCCGGACTTTATCCGCGCCTCGGTCGCCAAGCTGGGCTGGGCGATCCCGACGCGGCCGATCTATTTCCCCAAGGATTGGCCGGGCAAGGTAGGGCAATTGCCCTATCCGCCCTATTTCAACCAAAACAGCGGGGCCGAAGCGCAGCCTTTCCCAGCGACGGGCGATCTGGTCAAGCCGTGGAGCTTTGCGGGCAAGGTCTATAATCCGTGATTTCCCTGATCCGGCGTCTGACCAGCCTGTCTTTGCTGGTTGGGGTGCTGGCCGTCTGGCAGGCGGTCAGCACCCTGGTT
>JASLCK010000028.1 GCA_030151865.1 Rhodospirillaceae bacterium
GACCAGGGCGCGACCCTGGTCGGCCTGGGCCTCAACAAGCTGCACCGCAGCCGCACCCTGGAGGATACTCCGGCCGTGCGCGGGATGATCGCCAAGGTCGCCCATCTGCTGCGGGTGGAGGAATAACATGAAGCTTAACGATCTCCGTGACAACGAAGGCGCCCGCAAGGAGCGTCTCCGCGTCGGCCGTGGTATCGGTTCGAGCAAGGGCAAGACCGGCGGCCGTGGCGTCAAGGGTCAGACCTCGCGTACCGGCGTGGCGATCAATGGCTTCGAAGGCGGCCAGATGCCGATCTACCGCCGTCTGCCCAAGCGCGGCTTTAAGAACATCTTCCGCCTGGATTACTCCGAGGTGAACCTCGACCGCCTGCAACAGGCGATCGATGCCGGCAAGCTGAATGCCGCTGAAACCATCACCGGCGAAAAGCTGGTGGCGGCTGGCGTTCTGTCGCAGCTGAAGGACGGCGTGCGCCTCCTGGGCCGCGGCGAGCTGAAGGCCAAGGTCACCCTCGAAGTGGCTGGCGCCACCAGCAGCGCGGTGGAAGCCGTGCAGAAGGCCGGCGGTTCGGTCGTCGTGCTGGAAGCGAAAAAGGCCGAGGCTGCCGCTGAATAAGCGGCAGTCACCTTTTCGCGCGTTATTCAAAGTATTATCAGGGACCGGAGAACGGGATGGCTTCCGCCGCTGAGCAGCTTGCAGCGAACATGAACTTTGGCGTTTTCGCCAAGGCGACTGAGCTGAAGAAGCGTATTTGGTTCACTCTGGCCGCTTTGGTGGTCTATCGCCTGGGTACCTGGATTCCGGTGCCGGGCGTCGATCCGCATGTGCTGGCCGAAGTGTTCAAACGCTCGGGCGGCGGCATTCTGGGTATGTTCGACATGTTCGCCGGTGGCGCTCTGTCGCGCATGACGATTTTCGCGCTCAACATCATGCCCTACATCTCGGCGTCCATCATCATGCAGTTGATGACGACCGTGGTGCCGAGCTTGGAATCCTTGAAAAAGGAAGGCGAGCAGGGCCGCAAGAAGATCAACCAGTACACCCGTTACGCCACCGTGATCATCGCCGCTGTCCAGGCCTACGGCATCGCCGTGGGTCTGGAAGGCATGAACGGCGGTCATGGCGGTGCGGTGTTCGATCCGGGTCTCTTTTTCCGCTTCACCACGGTGGTCAGCCTGGTGGGCGGCACCATGTTCCTGATGTGGCTGGGTGAACAAATTACCGCGCGCGGTATCGGCAACGGCACGTCGCTGATCATCTTCGCGGGTATTGTCGCCAACTTGCCCCATGCGATTGCGGGCACCCTTGAACTGGGCCGCACTGGCGCGCTGTCGGCTCCGCTGATCATCTTTTTGATGGTCATGGCGGTCGGTATCATCGCCCTGATCGTTTTTGTCGAGCGTGCGCAGCGTCGGATCATTGTTCAGTATCCGAAGCGCCAGCAAGGCAACAAAGTTTATGGCGGCGAGGCGACTCATCTGCCGTTGAAGCTGAACACTTCCGGCGTGATCCCCCCGATTTTCGCCAGCTCCATTCTGCTGATGCCGATCACCGCCGCTGGCTTTGCCGCCGGTAACGGGCCGGAATGGCTGGGTACCCTGACGGCTCTGCTGGGCCGCGGCCAGCCGCTTTATCTGGCGCTCTATCTGGGCTTGATCGTCTTCTTCGCGTTCTTCTATACCGCCGTGGTCTTCAACCCGGTTGAGACGGCGGAGAACCTTAAGAAATACGGCGGGTTCATCCCTGGCATCCGCCCGGGCAAGAACACCGCGGATTATCTGGACTTCGTGCTGACCCGCCTGACGGTGATCGGTGCGGCTTATCTGGCCGGTCTGTCGATCCTGCCGGAAATCCTGATCAGCCGCTTCTCGGTTCCCTTCTATTTCGGCGGCACCAGCTTGCTGATTGTGGTCACCGTGACCATGGATACGGTCGCCCAGATCCAGTCGCATCTGCTGGCCCATCAGTACGAAGGCCTGATCAAAAAGGCTAAATTGCGAGGAAGGCGAGGCTGAGAATGCATCTGATCCTTTTGGGACCGCCCGGCGGCGGCAAAGGCACCCAGGCCAAGAAGCTCCAGGACGATTACGGTCTGGTGCAGCTTTCGACCGGCGACATGCTGCGCGCCGCCGTGGCTTCGGGCTCCGAGATCGGTAAGAAGGCCAAGGCCGTGATGGAGGCTGGTCAGTTGGTGTCGGACGATATCGTCATTGGCATCATCGCCGACCGCATCCAGCAGCCCGACGCCCAGAAGGGTTTCATTCTCGACGGCTTCCCCCGCACCGTTGCCCAGGCCGAAGCCCTGGACAAGATGCTGGTAGACCGCGGTATCAAGATCGACGCGGCCATTGAAGTGCGTGTGCCCGACAGCATGATTGTCGAGCGCATCACCGGCCGCTTTACCTGCGCCAAGTGCGGTGCCGGGTATCACGACAAGTTTCAGCGTCCGAAGGTGGACAATGTGTGCGACGCCTGTGGCGGCACCGAGTTTACCCGTCGCGCTGACGACAACGCCCAGACGGTGCAGAGCCGCCTGGACGCGTATCACGCTCAAACGGCGCCTATTATCCCTCACTACGAAAAGAAGGGCGTCTTGCGGGTGGTCGACGGAACACTTCCGATCGACGAAGTGACAAAACTGCTCAGGGACATTGTCGAAGGCGCATCGGTTAGTTGACAGGGCGAAGAAACACCCTATAATCGCGCACCTTCGGTTTGCCTGGCCCGTGAGCTGGGGTTTAACTGTTTTCGTGTTGAAGGAGTAACCAGCTTTGGCGCGTATTGCTGGCGTTAATATCCCGACTAATAAGCGGGTTCTGATCGCGCTGACCTATATTCATGGCATCGGCCGCGTGTTTGCGCAGCAGATCGTCGATAAGGTCGGCATTCCGGAGGAGAAGCGAGTCAATCAGCTGTCTGATGACGAAGTGCTGAAGATTCGCGAGCTCATCGACCGTGAATATACTGTGGAAGGTGACCTTCGTCGCGAAGTCGCGATGAACATTAAGCGTCTGATGGACCTGGGCTGCTATCGCGGCCTGCGTCATCGTCGCGGTCTGCCGGTGCGCGGACAGCGCACCCACACCAACGCCCGTACCCGCAAGGGTCCGGCCAAGCCGATTGCCGGCAAGAAGAAGGTGGGCAAGTAATATGGCTAAGGCAGCTGCTCAGCGTCCGCGCCGTCGTGAACGGAAGAACATCACCTCTGGCGTTGCCCATGTGAATTCGACCTTCAATAACACCATGATCACCATCACCGACGCGCAGGGCAACACCATTGCCTGGTCGTCCTCGGGCATGCAGGGTTTCAAGGGTTCGCGTAAGTCGACCCCCTATGCTGCTCAGGTCGCCGCCGAAGATGCTGGCCGCAAGGCCGCCGAGCATGGCATGCGTACCCTTGAAGTCGAGGTGAAGGGCCCCGGCGCTGGTCGTGAATCGGCCCTGCGCGCCCTGCAGGCTGTTGGCTTTGCCATCA
This sequence comes from Rhodospirillaceae bacterium, assembly GCA_030151865.1. Classification (GTDB taxonomy): domain Bacteria; phylum Pseudomonadota; class Alphaproteobacteria; order Rhodospirillales; family Magnetospirillaceae; genus JASLCK01. The sequence goes on from JASLCK010000028.1 coordinate 3,474, forward strand.
CCTCCATTCGTGACGTGACCCCGATCCCGCACAACGGTTGCCGTCCGCGCAAGCGTCGTCGGGTCTAAGGTCCTTCGCGTCTATCCTGGTGCGCCGCCGGTCCCGTTCGAGGGCCGGCGGTCGCGTCGTTACTCAAGACGGCTCTCAACTGCCGTTTCCAGCATGAGGTCACGCTCGTGATTCAACGTAACTGGCAGGAACTGATCAAACCCAACAAGCTCCAGATCGAGCCGGGTGCCGACGTCGCCCGCAGCGCGACGGTGATCGCCGAGCCGCTGGAACGCGGTTTTGGCCTGACCCTGGGCAATGCCCTGCGCCGCGTGCTGTTGTCGCAGCTTCAGGGTGCGGCCGTCACCGCCATCCAGATTGAGGGTGTTCTGCACGAATTCTCCTCGATCCCCGGTGTGCGCGAAGACGTCACCGACATCATCCTGAACGTCAAGACCCTGGGCCTGCGTATGCATGGCGAAGGGCCGAAGCGCATGAGCCTGCGCGCCACTGGTCCCGGTGAAGTCACCGCTGGCATGATCGAAGCTGGTCATGACATCGAAATCATGGACCCGGATCTGGTGCTGTGCACCCTCGACAACGGCGCGACCCTGAACATTGAGTTCACGGTTGGCACCGGCAAGGGCTATGTTCCCGCTTCGATGAACCGCACCGAAGACAGCCCGATCGGTCTGATCCCGATCGACTCGATCTTCTCGCCGGTCCGCAAGATCGCTTACAAGGTGGAAAACACCCGCGTCGGTCAGGTCACTGACTATGACAAGGTGTCCTTGCAGATCGAAACCAACGGTTCGGTCACTCCGGAAGACGCCGTGGCCCTGGCCGCGCGCATTCTGCAAGACCAGTTGCAGCTGTTCATCAACTTCGAGGAACCGCAGGCGGTTACCGAAGAAGAAAAGAAGGACGAGCTGCCGTTCAACAAGAACCTGCTGCGCAAGGTCGACGAGCTGGAGTTGTCGGTCCGTTCGGCGAACTGCTTGAAGAACGACAACATCATCTATATCGGCGATCTGGTGCAGAAGACCGAGGCGGAAATGCTCCGTACTCCGAACTTCGGCCGCAAGTCGCTGAACGAGATCAAGGAAGTGCTGGCCCAGATGGGTCTGCATTTGGGCATGGAAATCCCGAATTGGCCGCCGGAGAATATCGAAGAGCTGGCCAAGAAGCTGGAAGAGCCCTACTGATCTGTTTTTTCCATTCTGCCGTACACGGCCGGTTTGTCTAACCCTTAGACGAACCGGACCGCGGCGGCGGATTATTTCTATCGGCGTCGTGCGCGACGCCAAGCCCAGAGGAGTCACCGATGCGTCACGGTATGTCCGGCCGCAAGCTGAACCGCACCAGCACCGCCCGCAAGGCGTTGTTCATCAGCCTGTCCCACGCCCTGCTCAAGCACGAGCAGATCAAGACCACCCTGCCCAAGGCGAAGGACCTGCGTCCGATCGTCGAAAAGCTGATCACCCTGGGCAAGCGTGGCGATCTGCACGCCCGTCGTCAGGCCATCTCCTACCTGAAGGACGAAAAGATCGTCGCCAAGCTGTTCAGCACCATTGCTGAACGCTACAAGGACCGTCAGGGCGGCTACAGCCGTGTCCTGAAGGCTGGTTTCCGTTACGGCGATGCCGCTCCGATGGCCATCATCGAGCTGGTTGACCGCGACGTCACCGCCAAGGGCCAAGACAGCGGCCCGGTCCAGATCAAGGACGAAGACGGCGAGGAATAAAACCTCTCCGGCCTGTCGCAAACCGAAGATGATGGGGTCGCCTGGAAACAGGCGGCCCTTTTCATTTGGCGAATCGGCAAAAGCCCATTGGCTAAGATATGGGCATACCCAGTTGGGGTTATGGGCATCGCATAAAATATCGGCAAATCTTGAGCTTCGGTCGGCCTGCGGACGGGATCGCATGCCAGGTC
>JASLCK010000051.1 GCA_030151865.1 Rhodospirillaceae bacterium
AATCTGTGCCCCACTGGAAGCATGCTCCATTGGAGGGGGGCCTCGCAAGGCGGAAGGATTCCCCCAGGGGGGGATGGGTGATGCCAATTTGTAAAAATTTTTACAAATGACTTTTGCCATGATGCGGATACGAAAGTTGTACTCAACGTTTCATTCGTTTTGATTTTTATGTTTTGTGAGGAGGATGTAACGAATAACTCATCTGATTTTCCTATTTTGATACATTAGTGTTGCGGTAATTGCCTTCAATGATTATAGGCTTCTCCTCTGAGGGAAAGTGTTCATTGATTGAGTTATATAAGGGGTGGTCATGCAGTACGTAAAATTGGCAGCCTTGGCGTTGGTGGGGATCAGCGGCTGTGCTTCGTCGGCGTGGGCGACGCGTCCCGTGCCCCAGCAGGGAAATCCTTGTCAGGGTGGTCTGGTGGGGCAGACCACCAGCGTGCAGGGGGCTTCGGTCATGGCGGGTACGCTCGATACCCATATCGGTAACAGTGTGGCCGGTTTTAATGTTCCCAGCGGGGGCTCGGCGGTTTCCGCACCCAGCCCGACGATGAATGGCACCCAGCAGCCCGTGTCCGCGTGTGGACAGGCTCCGCGAGTGGACACTTTGGCCGGAGATGATTCTGGGAACGGTCAGACCGTGCAGCAGCCTGGTCAGGCGGCCAAGGTCAACAGCGTTTGGACGGCCGGTTCGATCACCCGTGTCAAAAAGACTGATGCCGGTGGCGAATATAGTGGTTCGATCAAGAACGGCGTTGTTGGCTACGATTACCGCCTGACGCCGAAGCTGGTGGCGGGTCTGGCTCTGGGCTATGAAAATCTGAGCATCGACACCCAGTACAACAACGGCACCGTTGATGCCGACAGCGGCACTGTGGCCCCTTATGTTGGGTATGCCATCACCGATTGGCTGGTGGCTGACATGGTGTTGGGCTACACCAAGACCCGCTATCACTTCACCCGCAGCGGCGAAACCATCAAGGGCGACACCGATGCCCAGCGTTGGTTCGGCTCGATCAACCTGAACGCTCAACAGCGTTATGGCGACGTGGTGCTGCGTGGCGGGCTGGGGTATCTGCGCCTGCGTGAAGACCAAGACGGCTATACCGAAACCAATGGGTCGCAAGTCAGCAACACCAGCTTGAATTTCGGCCAGCTGCGTTCGACCATCGGGGCGGGTTACAACATCGAAACTTCGTGGGGTTCGATCACGCCCAACAGCTTCGTGCGGTTTGAGTTCGATCTGCCCAAGTCCCATTCCGTGACCCTGAGCAACACCAGTGTTTCGACCACCGATCGTACTGGTGCCGTGTTTGGGCTGGGTGTGGATATGCAGGTGGGCAATGATCTGACCCTGAACCTGTCGGGCAGCTCGACCCAATTCCGTCAAAACACCGATGCTTTCACCTTCGCGGGTGGTCTGCGCTACAGCTTCTAAGGGCTTTGTTCTGGCGCGCGGAATATCGCGCGCCAGACGATTGCCGAAGCGGAGTTGTCAAATGGGCTTTGGGCCCATTTGAGTTTGATAAAACAGAGCGGGGTGTCTTTTCGGCACCCCTCAATGTGATGATAAAGCCCTCGTCTTGGACGGGGGCTTTTCATTTGATGCGGAGTGCTTAATGAAGCGTCACCCCGCCGATCAAACGAAGTCATCTCAGCGATCAGACCAGACAAAAACAAACCCCGCCGAAAGCGACGGGGTTTGTTTTTGTCTGGCAGTCACCCATTGGGCGGTCGCCGTATTCTGTTTCTGTCGTCCGGCTGACACGATCAGCGGGCGTGATGCTTGACCTTGGCATCCTTCGGGTAGACGAAACCCTTGACCGCATAAGAGGTCTGACCGATCTCTTCCAGCGGCTGGTACCACACGCGCACCGCGCTCCAATCGTTCTTGGCGGAGATATCGACCACCCGGGCGGAGCGTTCCACATGGCCCTTGCGGCCATTGATGGTCGACCAATTGGCATGGTCCACCAGAATGGTCCGGCTGTTGCGCACCGAACGCACCACGGCAACATGACCATAGGGCAGGTGGCGGGTCTTGGAAAACACCATCACAGCACCCGGCTTGGGGGCGTGACCGCGATTGTACTGGCCGACGGCGGCATCCCACCACTGGTGCGCATTGCCACGCAGTGCAACGGGAGAAACCTTCTTGACGAACTGCACGCAATTCAGGCTTTCGGCGTGAGCCGAGCCGGTGGCGAGGACGCCGCCGACAAGCATGAAGGCGAATGCAAATCGCCGCAGGTGGTTTGTGACAGTCTTGATCATGGCGAAGGGGAATGTAATCGATTTTGCAGAACCATGCGATAGGAAAAACGCATCGATCATATTTTCCGATGCATTTTCTCAGGAAAACCGATGGATGAAAGTTTTCATCCCTTTGGATGGGGGTGATGCATCCTTGGTGGCACGCCGGGGCGCGCTATGTTATGCCAGAACGGCTTAAGCAATGAATCAACGGCCCAAAGGGCCGGGAGTGTTGGGGTATAATGGCTATCCTTTATGTCGCCCGCAGTGTCTCGTTGTGCAAATGGGGCGCGGATGTGGGGTTGGGCAAGAATCTGTTCAAGGTCGGCGTTGTTGCCGATACCGACTCCTTGTCCACCCTGATCAAATCCAATCTGTGCGGTTTCGACGATTGGACCGTCGTTAAGAAGCAGGACTGCGACGCGGACGAAGACATCGTGGTGGACCGTCTGGCGGCGCGTGAAAAGATGGTCGATCCGGGGCTTTATCCCAAGATCAAGGGCCAACGCGGCATCTTCAAGGTCAAGCCGGAGAATGTCGAAAACCACATCATGGTCAAAAAGGCCCTGGATGGGTTCGAACCCAAGGACTTAAAGATCAAGACCGCCGATATGGCCGTCTATCTGTTGTACAACGCCCTGCGATAAGCTGGGGCGTCAAGAACCAGGCGGTGTTTTTCGCCTGGATGTTTTGTTTTCTATTCAATCGGGATCGTCTTGCCATGAACAGCATCAATGTCGCCATCCTGGGCGCCAGCGGTTATACGGGGGCCGAACTGGTCCGTCTGCTGGCCCTGCATCCGTCTTTTCGCATCGGCGCGCTGACCGCCGACCGTAAGGCCGGATTGCGTATGGCCGACGTGTTCCCGCAGTTCATTGGCGACAAGCTGCCCGATCTGGTGTCCATCGATCAGGTGAAGTGGGACGGTATCGACGCCGTGTTCTGCGCTCTGCCGCATGGCACCACCCAGGAAGTGATCGCCGGTTTGCCGTCGCATGTGAAGACGGTGGACCTGTCGGCGGACTTCCGCCTGCGCGATCCGGCCCAGTATGCCAAGTGGTACGGCCACGAGCACAAGGCCCCCGAGCTGCAAAAGAGCGCGGTCTATGGCTTGACCGAACTGGCGCGCGACCAGATCAAGGCCAGCCGTCTGGTGGCCAATCCTGGCTGTTATCCGACCTGTTCGCAATTGCCGCTGGCCCCCTTGCTGAAGGCTGGCCTGATCGAAGCCGACGACATCGTCATCGACGCCAAGTCGGGCACCAGCGGGGCGGGACGCTCAGCCAAGGAAGCCAATCTTTATTGCGAAGTGACCGAAGGCCTGCACGCCTATGGCGTCGCCAGCCACCGCCATGCCCCGGAAATCGATCAGGGCCTGACCGATGCGGCGGGCAAGCCGGTGGAAGTCACCTTTACCCCTCATCTGATCCCCATGAGCCGCGGCATGCTGGCGACCATCTATGTCAAGCTGGCCAATGGTGCTTCGGCAGCGGATCTGCGGGCTGAATTGAACAAGGTGTATGCCGACGAACCCTTCGTGCGCGTTCTGGCCGAAGGGCAGGTGCCGCAGACCCGGTTCGTGCGTGGGTCGAACCTGTGCCATATCTCGGTCCATGCCGATCGCCGGTCCGGTCGGGCCATCCTGTGCTCGGTGATTGATAATCTGGTCAAAGGGGCCTCGGGTCAGGCGGTGCAGAATATGAACCTGCTGTTCGACCTGCCGGAAACCACCGCCCTGGAACTGCGCCCGGTGTTCCCGTAAAGGCTAGCCCGTAGCTTTCGGGGGCCAGTCGGATGGCCTGTGTCCGCTGTCTGAGTGGTTTCGACATCCCCCCACCCTCGATCCCTCCCCGCGAGGGGGAGGGAAGATAAGGATGTCGCCGTCAGAACTCCCGGA
>JASLCK010000066.1 GCA_030151865.1 Rhodospirillaceae bacterium
GGGGCCAAGCGCAACATCCTGCGCTGTCTGGCTGACGCGGGCTGCAAGGTCACCGTGGTGCCCGCCACCAGCACTGCCGAAGATGTGCTGCGCCATCAGCCCGACGGCGTGTTCCTGTCCAACGGCCCCGGCGATCCGGCGGCTACCGGCGAATATGCCGTGCCGATGATCCAGGGCGTTCTGAACAAGGGCCTGCCCCTGTTCGGCATCTGCCTGGGCCATCAGATGCTGGCCCTGGCGCTGGGCGGCAAGACCAAGAAGATGGATATCGGGCATCGCGGTGCCAACCATCCGGTCAAGGACTTGGCGACCGGCAAGGTGGAAATCACCAGCCAGAACCACGGTTTCGCGGTGATGGAAGACAGCCTGCCCCAGGGCGTGCGCGTCACCCACAAGAGCCTGTTCGACGGCTCGGTGGAAGGCATCGCGGTGGACGGCAAGCCGGTCTTCTCGGTCCAGTACCACCCGGAAGCCAGCCCCGGCCCCGAGGACAGCCACTATCTGTTCCATCGCTTCGTCGAGTTGATGGAAAAGAAGTAAATGCGTCGAGGGTAATACCTTTTACTGCGATGTTCTGAAAGTGATGTGATGCGGAGATTCCAGGAAGGAATTTCATCCATTTCTGATCTCTGCATCTTTCACGCCCTGAGATAAATTTTCACCACAGAGACACAGAGGCGCAGAGGGGGCGTGCCGGGCGTGAGGATGTGGTTTTGAAGGATAGGTTTGGTTCTGAGGCACGGCGGTAGAGTTCGGGAGTTATCTCTGTGCCTCTGTGGTTAATTGATTTTGTTTTTTAAGTTTTCACCATAGAGCCACAGAGGCACAGAGAAGTCGTGCCGGGTGTGAGGATGTGGTTTTGAAGGATAGGTTTGGTGCTGAGGCACGGCGGTAGAGTTCAGGTGTTATCTCTCGTGCCTCTGTGCCTCTGTGGTTATTGATTTTGTTTTTTAAGTTTTCACCACAGAGACACAGAGGCACAGAGTGGTCGTGCCGGGTGTGAGGATGTGGTTTTGAAGGATAGGTTTGGTGCTGAGGCACGGCGGTAGAGCTTGGGAGTTATCTCTCGTGTCTCTGTGCCTCTGTGGTTAATCGATTTTTGGTTTTGGATTTTTGAAAGGGGCGTTGACCAAATGGCTATCCCCAAGGACCCGCTGACGGACCGGATTATCGGTTGCGCCATAGAGGTTCATCGGGGATTAGGGCCGGGGTTGTTGGAAAACGCCTATGAGGAATGCCTGTGTTACGAGTTGACGCAGTCCAATCTGTCTTGCCGCCGACAGGTCGCCTTGCCGGTGCGCTATAAGGAGGTCAGGCTGGATTGCGGATACCGGATGGATGTCGTGGTTGATGAGCGGGTCGTGATCGAGATCAAGACGGTGGAGCGTCTGGCTCCTGTTCATGATGCTCAAATCCTCACCTACCTTCGCCTCGGCGGATATCCGGTTGGGCTGCTGATCAATTTCAATGTCCCGCTGCTGCGGGATGGGATTAGGCGGTTCGTCATGTGAAAGCAGAGTTTCATCGACGGGGCTATCCCTGATCGATGCTTAAGATAACGGGTGCAGGGCGCAAGACGTGCCAAGGTGGATTTGTCCGCCCTTCGTGTCTTCGCGTTTCTGTGGTTAGACATTTCAATTTGTTCGCCGGAAGTAGATCGATGCCCAAACGTACAGACATCAAGTCCATCCTCATCATCGGCGCCGGACCGATTGTTATCGGCCAGGCCTGCGAGTTCGATTATTCGGGCGTCCAGGCTTGTAAGGCGCTGAAGGAGGAAGGGTACCGGGTCATCCTGGTCAATTCCAACCCGGCCACCATCATGACCGACCCCGGTCTGGCCGACGCCACCTATGTCGAGCCGATCACCCCCGAGATGGTCGCCAAGATCATCGAAAAGGAACGGCCCGACGCCCTGCTGCCGACCATGGGTGGGCAGACCGCGCTGAACACCGCGATGGCGCTGGCCGACAACGGCACCTTGGAAAAGTTCGGCGTGGAAATGATCGCCGCCAAGCGCGAAGTGATCGCCAAGGCGGAAGACCGTCTGCTGTTCCGCGACGCCATGGACAAGATCGGTCTGGAAAGCCCGAAGTCGCGCGTCGTGCGCACCCTGGCCGAAGCGCGTGAGGCGATGGGCGAAGTCGGCTTGCCGACCATCATCCGTCCCAGCTTCACCCTGGCGGGCACCGGCGGCGGCATCGCCTATAACGCCGAAGAATTCGAACAGATCGTCGCGGGCGGTCTGGCCGCCAGTCCGGTCCATGAAGTGCTGGTCGAAGAATCGGTGCTGGGCTGGAAAGAATACGAGATGGAAGTCGTTCGCGATAAGAACGACAACTGCATCATCATCTGCTCGATCGAAAACATCGACCCGATGGGCGTGCATACCGGCGATTCCATCACCGTCGCCCCGGCCCTGACCCTGACCGACAAAGAATATCAGATCATGCGCAACGCCTCGCTGGCGGTCCTGCGCGAGATCGGTGTGGAAACCGGCGGGTCCAACGTGCAGTTCGCGGTCAACCCGAAGACCGGCCGCATGACCGTGATCGAAATGAATCCGCGCGTGTCGCGGTCCTCGGCCCTGGCGTCTAAGGCCACCGGCTTCCCCATCGCCAAGGTGGCGGCCAAGCTGGCGGTCGGTTACACCCTGGACGAGTTGCTCAACGACATCACCGGCGTTACTCCGGCCTCGTTCGAGCCGACCATCGATTACGTCGTCACCAAGATCCCGCGCTTCACCTTCGAAAAGTTCCCCGGCGCCGATCCCATGCTGACCACCAGCATGAAGTCGGTGGGTGAAGCCATGTCCATCGGCCGCACCTTCCAGGAAAGCCTGCAAAAGGGCCTGCGGTCCATGGAAACCGGCCTGAACGGCCTGAACGAAGTGGAAATCCCCGGCGCCGACGGCGGCAAGAACAAGGCTGCCATCAAGGCCATGCTGTCGCAGCCCCGCGCCGACCGCCTGCTGGTGATCGCCCAGGCCTTCCGCTTCGGCCTGTCGGTCGAGGAAATCCACGCCTGCTGCTTCTATGACAAGTGGTTCCTGGAACAGATCCAGGAAATCATCGCCGCCGAAGCCGAAGTGCGCGAAAAGGGTCTGCCCATCGACGCGCCCGGCATGCTGCGTCTGAAGAAGATGGGCTTCTCGGACGAACGCCTGTCGGCCCTGTCGGGCAAGACCCTGCTGGAAACCAGCTTCCGCCGCGAAGTGCTGAACGTCCATCCGGTGTTCAAGCGCATCGACACCTGCGGCGGCGAATTCCCGTCGAAGACCCCGTACATGTACTCCTGCTATGAAGGCGACGGGGTTACTCCGGGCGAGTGCGAATCCGATCCGTCCGACAAGGACAAGGTGATCATCCTGGGCGGCGGTCCCAACCGTATCGGCCAGGGCATCGAGTTCGATTATTGCTGTGTCCATGCCGCCTATGCCCTGTCCGACGCGGGCAAGGAAACCATCATGGTCAACTGCAACCCGGAAACGGTTTCGACCGACTATGACACCTCGGACCGCCTGTATTTCGAACCGCTGACCGGCGAAACCGTGATCGAACTGGTGCGCCGCGAACAGAGCAAGGGCCGCGTCCTGGGCGTGATCGTGCAGTTCGGCGGGCAGACCCCGCTGAAGCTGGCCGCCGCTTTGGAAAAGGCCAACATCCCGATCCTGGGCACCAGCCCCGACGCCATCGATCTGGCCGAGGACCGTAAGCGCTTCCAGGTGTTGTTGCAGGAACTGGGGCTGCGTCAGCCCGCCAACGGCACTGCCATGACCCTGGACGAAGCCAAGGCCGTGGCCGAGAAGATCGGCTATCCGGTGGTGATCCGTCCGTCCTACGTTCTGGGCGGGCGCGCCATGCGCATCGTCTATGACCATGACGGCCTGGAACAGTACATGCGTGACGCCGTGTCGGTGACCGGCAACAACCCGGTGCTGATCGACAGCTATCTGTCGGGCGCGGCGGAAGTTGACGTGGACTGCCTGGCCGATGGCAAAGACGTGTTCGTCGCCGGTGTGATGGAACATATCGAGGAAGCGGGCGTGCATTCGGGCGACAGCGCCTGTTCGCTGCCGCCTTACAGCCTGGATCAGGCCACCATCGCCGAGATCAAGCGCCAGACCGCCCAGATGGCCAAGGCCCTGAACGTCGTCGGTCTGATGAACGTCCAGTTCGCGGTCAAGAACGGCGACATCTATGTGCTGGAAGTCAATCCGCGCGCCAGTCGCACCGTGCCGTTCGTCGCCAAGGCCACCGGCATTCCGATCGCCAAGATCGCCAGCCGCATCATGGCGGGCGAAAGCCTGGCCTCGTTCAATCTGGTGGACCGTCCCTTGAAGCATGTGGCGGTTAAGGAAGCGGTGTTCCCGTTTGCCCGCTTCCCCGGCGTCGATATTCTGCTGGGGCCGGAAATGAAGTCCACCGGCGAAGTCATGGGCATCGACAGCGATTTCGCCCGCGCCTTCGCCAAGAGCCAGTTGGGCAGCGGCACCCGCCTGCCGGTGGAAGGCACCGCCTTCCTGTCGGTGCGCGACGCCGACAAGGCCGATCTGGTGGATATCGCCGCCAACCTGATCAAGCAGGGCTTCAAGGTCACCGCCACCAGCGGCACCGCCGAATTCCTGCGGTCGAAGGGGATCGAGGTCAGTCAGGTCAACAAGGTTCTGGAAGGCCGCCCGCACTGCGTCGATGCGATGCTGTCGGGTCAGGTTCAGTTGGTGGTCAATACGGTGGAAGGCGCAGTGGCTGTTTCCGACAGCTTCTCGATCCGCCGGACCGCCCTGGTCCATAACATCGCCCATTATACGACTCTGGACGGTGCGCGTGCCGCTGTGGACGCGATTGCCGCCGTGAAAGCAGGGGCACTTGATGTCGCCCCGTTGCAGTCGTATTTTAATGGATCGTTTTAAAGGGGTCCTGGCGGCCGGGAAGGTCTCGGCCGCAGGGGGTTTCCGTGTTTTCTAGGAAGAGCGGATGGAAAAGATCCCGATGACTCCGGGCGGCTTGGTTGCCCTGGAGGATGAATTGAGGCAGTTGAAATCGGTCGAGCGCCCGGCGGTTATCCGGGCCATCGCCGAAGCGCGCGAGCATGGTGATTTGTCGGAAAACGCCGAATATCAAGCCGCGCGCGAACGCCAAAGCTTTATTGAAGGCCGCATCACCGAGCTGGAAGATATCATCAGCCGGGCCCAGGTGATCGACGCTTCCCAGCTTTCGGGCGACACCGTGCGCTTTGGCGCGACCGTGACCCTGGCCGACGAGGATAGCGACGACGAAGCCGTCTATCAGATCGTCGGCGCGCACGAAGCCGACATCAAGTCGGGCCGCATGTCGGTCCATTCGCCCCTGGCGCGCGCCCTGATCGGCAAGCGCATCGGCGATTCGGTGGAAGTCAGCGCCCCAGGCGGATCGAAATCCTATGAAATCGTGGACGTCCGCTTCGGCTGATCTCCGCCTTTCCCAACAAAAAAGCCCCCGCCGCAAGACGGGGGCTTTTTTGTTTAAGAGGAGAGATGGGATTGGAGGAAATAGCAACCCTCTTGGATTGTGATATCCTTCGGCCAAACGGTGGTCAGGGCCTGAAAGGCTGTGAAGCAATCGTTGAATAGAGATATATTTTTTTCCTCTTTTGCGCGAATAGCGGTGGTGACAAGGGCCTTTGTCAGACATTCCCTGACGATGCTGTCCTGGAGATGATCTGTCGCAAGGGCTTTGATTTCCTCCAACAGGTTGTCGCGTCGGGGCAAATTGTTTTCGTCTTTGGCGTCGAGCAGGCAGTTGAGGAGGGTTTTTATCAAGCATTCCCTGACGATACTGTCCTGGGGATGGTCTCTTGCCTGGGCTCTGATCTCTTCCAACAGGTTGTCGCGTCGGGACAAGTTATTTTCATCTTTGGCATCATGCAGGCAGTGGTGGAGGGCCCTTGCCAGCCGCTCTCTGATAGTGCTGTCTTGGGGGTGGTCTGTTGCCAGGGCTTTGATCTCTTCCAACAGGTTGTCGCGTTGGGGCAGATTATTTTCATCTTTGGCGTCGAGCAGGCAGTTGAAGAGAGCGCCCGTTAGCCATCCCCTGACGGTCCTATCCTGCGGATAGTCTTTTGCTAAGGCCTTAATCTCCTCCAATAGTAAATCGCGTCGCTGCAAATTATTTTCGTTTTTGGTGTGGTTCAGGCTGTTAAGATAGGCCTTTGCCAACCGTTCTCTGACGGCCTCGTCATGGGGATAATTTTTGGCCAAAGTCTTGATCTCATCGAATAGGGCCTCGCGGAGGGGTAGGTCATTTTCTTGCTTGGCAGCGTTCATGCTGCTGAAAAGGGCCTTCGCCAGTCGTTCTCTGACGGCACTATCCTGAGGGGTAGTGCCTGCTATGTTGCGTAATTTCTCGACAATCTGTCCTCGGGCATCCCGCTCTCCATGTCGTACGGCATGGATTACAAGGTTAGAGAGGCAGAGACTGAGAATCGATGGGAGACGTTTGTCAATCCTAAGATCAAGTTGCATCGTTTGTTGAGCTAAAGACCAAAGCCGAGACCAGGGCAGTTTTTCACCTCTCTCGGCGCAGACAGCAAGTATCAGGCGGAGCAGGCCTAACGAGACGCCGAGATGGGTGATCTCCGGTTGGGTCACCCTGTCCAGCGCCCGCTGGCTGTTGCCCTGTTCAAAGGCCCCGAAATTCAGCAGCGCCCGGATGGCAAAGTCGGACATCTGACGGAGCCCCTGTTCCCAGGCTGCTTGGCTGAGCCAGGCGTAGGCCGGTTCTTCGTCCAGCGGGTCGCCCGCCAGGGTTTGCAGGGCGAAGAATTCGCCGATCAGGTCGGGCTGAATTCCCTCCAGCGATCGGGTGGTCGGGGTGGGGGAGCCGATGGCGGCGGCGCAGGCCCGCAGCATTTTCCCGGTAATCGTGATCCCTAATCGGTTCTGGATCAGCTTAAGGAAGTCGTCCTCGATACGGCCCAGCATGGTGGCGGCGCTGATCAGCACGGCGGCGTGGCCTTCCTCGATGACGCCTTGCAGGCGGGGCGTCCAGTAATGGTCGCGGCTGCGTTGGATCAGGTCTGCCAACAGGTCCTCCAGCCCGCCGGGCTGGTCGGTGGCGTCGGCCAGGATCATGGCGACCAGGGGGCGCTGGGCTTGGTCGATTTCCTTCAGGCGGGACAGGAAGCTCGCCCGCTCCTGGGGCAGGGGCGTGGGGTGTTCCTGCCAGGGGCGGTCCTTGACCAGATCATAAAGGGCGTCTTCTCCCGGTTCCGTCAGTGTCAGGGTTTCGGGACCGGGATGCCGGGTGCGGGTCAGTCGTTCTCCCGCCTCGTCGCTGCTCAGGAAGCGCCGGTCGAACTCGTCGCCCACCTGACGGTCCAGCAAGAGCAGGCGCACCGGGTGTTGGGTGGGATATCGGGCCAGGATGTCGGCCAACTCGCGGGTGCGGTCCAGTTTTTCCTGAACGTAATCCACCACGATCAGGGTGGGGTGGCTGGTGTTCCAGGCGCTGGTCGGCAGACTGCCGGTCTTTTGCAGGAAACCCACCTGCCAGCCCTGGGCCGCCGCCTGATAGCATAATTGCCGGGCCAGACGGGTCTTGCCCATACCGCCCGGCCCCGTCACCAGCCACCAGGAAAACCGGGGTTTGCTGGTCAGAAACCCTTGCAGACGATCCAATTCATTCCGGCGGCCGTAAAACGGGATCGCCATATTGCGCGGTGAGAAACGGCGAACACTCTCTTGCGGGGCGTCGGGTTCAAAGTGTAGCCAATCGGCGACGCCGCAAATCTGCGCCTGCAACCGCTCGCTCAATGCCTTCAGCCCCTCCAGCCTGCCGGTGATGACAGCGAAGGCGTCGCAGCGGCAGGTCCGGTCTTCCTCGACCTGGGTCAACAGCTTGCGCAACTGCTCGGTGTGCTGCGCGGAGTCTTGCCCCAGGATTTGCAGTTGCAGGGTGGTCCAACTGTTGGATAGGGCTTGGTTTTGGCTGATCTGCGTCACAAAGGCACTTTGAAAACGCATGAACCAGCCGGTCACCGGATGGTGATAAGCGGTCTGGAAATCGGTGGGCAGGGCCAGTCCAGTGTGACGGAGTTCCTCCAGGAGGGCTTGTTCCGCGAGGCTTTTCCAATCCGGCGGGCCGTTCAGGCTGTTGGTCAGGGTATCTTGCCAAGCGGTCTGTTCCGGTTGGGCGGTCTGGGGGATGGGGCGTTTCAGAAACCCGGCCAGACCGTGGGCAAAAGCGCGTTCTTCAGCCGTGGCGGCGGTGGGGCTGTGCCACCAAGCCTTATGCAGATCCTTTAGCGCCCGCAACTGTGCCTGACGCAACGCCTGAACCATGGCGTCATTGGCAAAGCGATGGTCGTCCGACCAGATTTTATAAACAGCCTTCAGGCCGTCCACGGTCAGATTGGATAAGACGCTGGCGGCGAAGCTGCCCGCCGCTGTTCCGAGAGTAGCCTCGGGGCCGCCGCTGAGGCAGGTCAGGCCGACTCCGACAAGGCTGGTCGCCGCGACGGCGATGCTGCTGCTTGCAAATCCCAAGAGATCACCCGATGACGGCCCGGACCGGGCGTTGTTTTTGTTGGTCGTCCGGCCATGATAAACGTCAGGGTTGTTTCGGGAAAGCCCGAGAGCTGTTTTCGTCCAAACGGAAACAGCTCTCGTTAATGCCTCCGGCGCCAGCCAGGCTCAAGCGCCGCTCGGGCTTGTCGCGTTTTCTGTTCTGACTTCGTCTGAACGAAAAACG
>JASLCK010000076.1 GCA_030151865.1 Rhodospirillaceae bacterium
GGCCGAAGCCCTGGTTTCCGAGGGCCTGTCGATCATCGCCAAATTTCCTGATCCCGCTGCCGCCTGAACGCCGCCGCCAGAACAAGGAGGACCGCCATGTCCTTTGTCACCTTTAAAACCCGCAACGGTTCTGACTGGACGCCGAAATATCTGATGGAGCTGAGCGCCGAGTTTTGTATCGGCTGTGGGCGCTGTTTCAAGGTCTGCACCCAAGGTGTCCTGAAGCTGATGGGCATTAATGACGATGGTGACTTTTGCGATCCCTTTGACGATGACGAAGAGATCGAACGCAAGGTCATGACCATCGAGAATGCCGGGGCTTGCATCGGCTGCGGCTCGTGCGAGACGGTTTGCGGCACCAAAGCCCAAACCCACGCCCCTATGCCGGCCTGAGGCCTATCATGGTCACCCCGTCGGCTTTGACCTCGCCATTACAGGTTCAAAGATGGTTGGTCCGTTCTCCTGCCTGTCTTGGGGGAGAGGACGATGGCGAGGCGTTCGACCGTTATATTCTGGCCTGTTGCATGGCGATCGCTTTTTGCCAACCCAACAGGGCGGTGGATGTTGGCCTTGGCCTGTCACGCTCTGATTTGAGCGCATTGGTCGGGCGCTATTTTTCCCATGCGGCCCCACTTTTACTGACCCGCTGGTCGGATATCGGCGGCGATGATCCCGTCAGTCTGGAAGAGCCGGACTTGCGCGCCCTGCTGTTGGAACACCGGGCCGACGAAAGCATCAAAGAGGTCTGGCTGGCCCACATTATCGCCCGCCGGGCGTTGGAGCCCAACCACCTGTGGCAGGATTTGGGGTTGTCCAGTCGGGCCGATCTGAAGCGTCTGATGGCCCGGCATTTCCCGACTTTGTCGCAGAAGAATGCCCAGGACATGAAGTGGAAGAAGTTCTTCTACCGCGAGCTTTGCCAGCGCGAGGGGCTGCTGCTTTGCAAAAGCCCGGTCTGCTCGGTCTGTAGCGATTTTCAAGATTGTTTCGGCGGCGAGGACGGTCTCAGCCTCCTGGCCCGCTCGACCCACATCAAACGTTAGGAGTTTTCGCCATGCTGACCATCACCGATCGTGCCGTTTCCATGGTTAAGACCATCTGCGACGGCGAGCCTTTGGGCCTGCGCATCACCGCCATTGGCAAGGGGTGCAGCGGCGTCAATTATGAATTGGGTCTGGAGGAGGCGCCCAACGACGAAGATGCGGTTCTGGAATTCAGCGGCTTGAAAGTCTTCCTCGATCCCGGTTCGGTCATTCAGTTGGAAGGGGTGACCATGGATTACGGTGAAGGCGCGGGCGGTGAGGAAAGCGGGTTCCGCTTCGACAATCCCAAGGTCGTGCCGCATCAATGTTCCTGCTCGAAGAAATGCGGCTAAGCCGATGGCTGTCCGCGATGTCGAGGGGGTGGTGGTTAACGACACCACCCTGCGCGACGGCGAACAAACCGCCGGTGTCGCGTTTCGCCTTGAGGAGAAACTGGCCATTGCCCGCGCGCTGGATGTGGCCGGTGTTCCGGAAATGGAAATCGGCATTCCCGCCATGGGAGAGGAGGAACAGGATTCGATCCGGGCCGTGGCCGTGCTGGGCTTGTCATCGCGTTTGATCGTCTGGTGTAGGATGCACGAAGATGACTTGGCGGCGGCCTCGCGTTGCCAGGTTGGGACGATCAACCTTTCCATTCCTACCTCGGATTTGCATCTGTCGGCAAAGTTGGGGCGGGATCGGGCCTGGGCCTTGAGCCATGTGGCCCGGATGGTCGCCAAGGCCAGGGATCAGGGGTTCGAGGTGTTGGTGGGGGGCGAGGATTCGTCCCGCGCCGATCCCGACTTCCTGCTGCGACTTGTGGAGACGTGTCAGGCAGCGGGGGCGCAGCGGTTTCGCTTCGCCGACACCCTGGGCATCCTGGACCCCTTTGCCACCTGCGCGGCCTTTGTCCGGTTGCGCGCCGCCTGCGATTTGGAGTTGGAAATCCACAGTCACGACGATCTGGGCATGGCGACCGCCAATTCCCTGGCGGCGGTGCGCGGAGGGGCCAGTCACGTCAGCACCACCGTTAACGGGCTGGGGGAACGGGCCGGAAACGCCCCCTTGGAAGAGGTGGTGATGGCCTTGGCGCACCTTTATCACCAGGAAACCGGTGTTTCGAGAACATCGCTCAGAACCGTCTCGCGTCTGGTGGCGGAGGCGTCAGGCCGACCGGTGCCGGTGAATAAAAGCATTGTCGGCGATGGTGTTTTTACCCACGAATCCGGCATTCATGTCAGTGGGCTTCTGCGTGATCCGCAAACCTATCAGGCCTTTGCGCCAGAAGAGATCGGCTGTCGTCATCGTCTGGTCTTGGGCAAGCATTCCGGGCTGAGCGCCGTGCTGCACGCCTGTCAGGAAATGGGGCTGCGCATCAGCCCGTCCGAGGCGCAGCGTATCTTGCCGTCGATCCGCCATCTTGCCGCCAGTGCCAAACGGCCCCCCACGCCGGAGGAACTGGTCGGACTGATTCAGCATTGCCGATGAAAAGAGCCGCCCCGTGATCGTGCCGACAGGGCTTGCGCGGCAGGTGAGATAGCCGCTGTCGCCGACTTGCGTCGCCCGTCGTTCCAATTGACAATGGCGAGACGATCCTAAAACGGGCCGTCTCGGCAAGAGGACGGTCGGAAAGGTGGGGCTGTTGCCATGACCGATCTTCATGATCTGATTGCCGGGAACGAAGACTGGTTGGTGGAACGTTCCATTCAATTGGCCAAGGATCGCGGTTTTACCTCTTACACCTCGACCTTGGAGCAGGCGTGGCGGACCGCCATTCATGGGTTGTCGGAACCGTTGCTGGCGGTGTTGGGGGAAGGTCGGGCTTTGTCGCCGCCCCATGCCGCGTTGGATTATTCCAGTGATCCCATTGCCGCCTTTGGCGTGGCCGAGGCGCAGCGGCATCGTTCGCGCGGCATCACCATGGGTTTGTTCCTGGGATTGATGAAGAGCTATCGTCAGGCCTATCAGGAACTGGTCGAGACCTTTACTCCCGAACTGGCCGATCTGCGGGAGCGGCGGCGCTTGATCGACTATTTCTTCGATCGGGTCGAGTTGGGGTTCTGCTGCGAATGGACGGCCTGCGGTGAAAATGACCGCATTCGTGAATTGCAGGAAAAGAACCGCCGTCTGACCAACGAGAAGAACAAGTACCTGACCCTGTTCGAAAGCCTGACCGTGCCGGTTCTGCTGATGAACGAGGATGGGGCCATCGAAAACGTCAACGCCGCCGCCGCTATTCTGTTTGGGGGTGAGAGCGCGCCCGGCGCCACCTATTACGCCCTGCATCCCGACCGTCCGATGCCGCGCCTGTTGGCGGGGGTGGTTGATTTGTTGCGTCAATTATCCCCGATTGCACCTGACCGGCCGGTGGAGCGGACCTTGGAGACGACCCGAGGTCCCCGCCATTTCATCATCCAGGTTCAGCATATGCTCGATATCAGCGAGAAGTTTGTGGGGACCGTCGGTATTTTCAACGATGTCACCGAGTCCCGGCATGCCCGTGAACTGGCGGAGCAAGCCAGCCGGGCCAAGTCGGCCTTTCTGGCCACCATCAGCCATGACATCCGCACCCCCATCAACGGCATCCTGGGGATGGCCGAGTTGTTGCGCGACAGCAGCTTGCCGCCACAGCAAAAATCCTATGCTGCCGCCATTGGTCGATCTGGCGAATTGCTGTTGTCGGTGGTCAATGACGTCTTGGATTATTCCAAGATCGAGGCTGGGGCGCTGGACTTGGAAAGCATCGATTTCTCGCCGCAAGAGATGGTCGAGGATACGCTGATGCTGATCGAACCGTTGGCGGCGGCCAAAGCGTTGACACTGCGGGTCGAAGGGACCGAGCATCTGCCCCAGGCCCTGAAGGGCGATCCGTCAAAACTGCGGCAGATTCTGCTGAACCTGTTGGGCAACGCGGTCAAGTTCACCGAAGTCGGCGGTGTAACCTTGCGGATTTATACCGTCGGACAGGCCCGCCGCCACAGCCTGCTGCGCTTTGAAGTCGAAGACAGCGGCATCGGCATAGCCCAAACCAATCATGATCAGTTGTTCGAACCTTTCATGCAGGCCGATGGATCGATTACCCGCCGCTTTGGCGGCAGCGGGTTGGGGCTGGCGATCTGCAAGCGGCTGGTGGCGGCGATGCAAGGCGAGATCGACTTTTCCAGCACGCCGGGGCAGGGCAGTCTGTTCTGGTTTACCGTCCGTCTGGCGTCGGGATCGGCGCGGCGTCTGACCGCCTTGGCCGAGAATAGGCGCACCCCCACGGCCAGCCCGCTGACCGTGCTTTTGATCGAGGATAATGAGGTCAACGCCCAGGTCGCCCAAGGTTTCCTGGAGCGCAATCATCATCAGGTGCATGTGGCGGTGACCGGGGCGGATGCCTTGGCGGCGGTGGCAGCGCGGGATTTCGACGTCCTGCTGCTGGATTTGCGCCTGACCGATATGAGCGGGGTCGAGGTGGCGCGGCGGATTCGCGCCCTGGCCGACCCGTTGAAAAGCCGGGTGCCGATCATCGCCTTGTCGGCGGAAAATGTTAAAGACGGCATCGCCGCCGCGCATGCCGCCGGGGTGAATGATTTTGTCGCCAAGCCGTTTCGCCCGGAACGTTTGGAACAGGCGTTGCAAAATTGTCTGTCGGGACGCCACGGCAGGCAGATGCAACCAGATCTGTCCCCCGATATCCCGCCGCCTTTGGCTGGGGCGGTGATGATTGATGAGACGGTCTTGGCAGGCCATGTCGCGGCCTTGGGGCACGAGGCGGCGGCGCGTATCGTCGCCGCGTTCCGCCAAAGTGTCGATCCGGTGATCGCCGCGTTGCGGGCGGCGTGCCAAGCAGACGGGGTCGATCTGTTGGCCTTGCGCGAAAGTGCCCACCGCCTGAAATCGGCGACGGCCAATGTCGGGTTAGGACAATTGTCGCAGGCTGCCAAGGCGGTCGAGGCCGCAGCCAAAGCAGGCGATGGGCAACAGGCCCAGCGTTTGACGCAGGATCTGTTGGATCTTTACCCCCCCTCCTGGGCCGCGTTCGAGGATTGTTGGTCGCGTTTGTCCGCTTAAGACGGGACCCTACCCGGTAAAGACATATCCGACGCCCCGAATGGTGACGAACAGCCGGGGGGCGTCGGGGTCGGTTTCCAGTTTGCGGCGCAAGCGGCCCACCAACACATCGACGGTGCGGTCGTTGGGGGCCCAATCGCGGTGACTGACATAATCGAGCAGGTTGTCGCGGGTCAGCACCCGCCCGGAGCGGGAGGTGAAGGCCACCAGCAATTCGAATTCGCCGCGTGTCAGCCGGACTTCCTGCCCGGCGGGGTCGATCAGGGTCCAGTGGGGCACGTCCAGGGTCCAACCCTGGAAGCGCCGGATCGGCTGGTCGGGCGATTGGGACCGGGCCGCCAGGGTACGGCGGATCAGGTTCTTGGCGCGGGCCTGAAGTTCACGAATATTGAACGGCTTGGTGACGTAATCGTCGGCCCCCATTTCCAGGGCGACGATGCGGTCCACATCGTCGTCATGACCGCTGACGATGATCACCCCGATTTCCGATTGATGGCGCAATTCGCGCAACAGGGACAGGCCGTCCTCGCCGGGCAGGCTAAGGTCGAGCATCACCAGATCGATGTCGTTCTTCGCCAGGGCCTGGCGCATGCCGTCGCCGTTTTCCGCCTCGCAAACCTTGTAACCGGCATTGCGCAGGTAAGACGCCAGGGTTTCCCGGCTGACCGGATCGTCTTCGACGACCAGAATCTTATGGAATGTCGGCATCTTGCCTTCCTCTCGGCCCGGTTCATCGGGACCCGGCATCTTGTTCATATTCGTTTACAAAACTCTACACGACATTCATAGAGACCGGCAACGCCGTTTACGCCAAAGGTCTAGCCTCTTTGGTAATAAATCCTAGTCGTGGATGTGTCTCATGAACGACCGATTTACCAAATGGCTTATGCCGGGCTCGCCCCGCGCCAAATATGGCCTCGCGGCTTTGGTGGCGGTCGGGTTGGTTTCCGTGGTTGGCGGGGTCGCCCTGGTGGCGACTTTCAACGGTGTCATCACCTACACCAACAGTCTGGAGTTTTGCGTTTCCTGTCACGAGATGCGGGACACGCCCTATGTCGAATACCAACAATCTGTGCATTACAAGAACGCGTCTGGCGTGCGGGCGATCTGTTCGGATTGCCACGTCCCCCATGCGTTCCTGCCTAAGATGGTCGCCAAGGTCAAAGCCTATAACGACGTGTTGCAGGCCGTGTTGGGCACCATCGACACCCCCCAGAAGTTCAATGACGAACGGCCCCGCATGGCCCGCATCGTTTGGGCCAAGATGCAGGAAACCGATTCCCGCGAATGCCGCAATTGCCATTCCTTCCAGGCCATGGATTTCCATAAGCAGCGCGAAGCCGCCGCCAAGCAGATGGAACCGGCCGCGTTGAAGAACGAGACCTGTATCTCGTGCCATCGCGGTATCGCCCACAAGCTGCCGGATATGAGCGCGGGCTATAAGAAGGTCTTCACCGACCTGATGGCCTTAAGCGCCAAGGAAGGGGCCAGCGCCGATACCCTGTACAGTCTGACCACCAAGCCGGTGTTCCTGGATAAGCCCAGCGACGCGGCCAGCGCCGGAAACGGCGACGGCAAGTTGTTGGCGGCCAGCAAGGTCAAGGTTTTGGCCCGCGACGGCGACTGGCTGAAAGTCCAGATCGACGGCTGGCAGCAGGAAGGTGCGGAACGGGTGATCTATGCCCTGCGCGGTCAGCGGATTTTCACCGCTGCCTTGGCTCCGCCCGCCGTGGACAAGGTCGAACGACAAGCGGCCACGGTGGATGCCGATACCGGCCTGTCTTGGAATGCTGCGTCACTGGTGGTCTGGGTTTCCAAGGACGCGCTGTTGGCCGACAGCACCAAGCTGTGGTCCTACGCCCAGGAAATGTACAACGGCGCCTGCGGCACCTGCCATTCCCTGCGTGAACCCAGCTACTTCCTGGCCAATCAATGGGGCGGCACCATCAACGCCATGCGCGGACGGACCTCTCTGGACGACGAACAAGTGCGCTTCTTGCAGAAATACCTGCAGTTCAACGCCAAAGACACCGGAGGAAATCATGGCTGAGAAGGTCACATATCCCCGGACCGATGGGCAACGCAAACAGGTCTATGACTGGATGGGCGGCTTGTTCCTCCAATCCTTGGACAAGGACCAGATCGCGGCGCATCTGTCCGGCCCTGGTGCGGCTTTCCTGGCCGACCTGAAGCAAAGTCAGGCCTTGGCTCCGGCCTTGAGCGCGATGCAGCAGGCCTTGCAGGAACAAGACAGCGAACAGCGTTTGGGAAAGGCTTTCGCCATGCTGTTCCTGGGGGTGGGCGGCCCGGTGACGGTGCCTCCTTACGAATCCGCCTTTACCGATCCCAATGGTCGGCTGTTTCAGCAGGCCACCGGCCTGATGGTCGAGGAATTGCGGCGCTTAGACCTGTCGCTGGACGACAGTTGCGTCGAACCGCCCGACCATCTGGCCATCGAATTGATGGTGATGAGCCATTTGATTGACCAAGGCGATGATGCCGAACAGGCAAGTTTTCTGAACCGGCATCTGTCTTGGATCGCCCAATTCGCCGAGTTGTGCGACCAGTTGGACCCCAGCGGGTTCTATGCCGCCGCCGCTCAGGCGTTGACGGCCTTTTTAGAAGAGGAGCGGCTTTTCCTGAATCAGGCCGCATCCTTCACCTTTGAACGGGAGATCGCATGATGTCCATGTCTTCGACAGGCGGCGTGACCCGCCGCGCCATTCTACAATCAGGCGTCGCCGCTGCGGCGTTTGGTTTGGTCGGTCCCTCTCTTCTAGCACGCGGTGCCCAGGCGGCGGTGGCGGCAAACGGCGAAGTGCTGACCGCATCCCACTGGGGTGCCTTCCGCGCCAAGGTCGAGCAGGGCCGTTTCACCGCGATCCGTCCTTGGGAGAAAGACCCTTATCCTAGTCATCAATTGGCCGGGGTGATGGATTCCGTCTATTCGCCCAGCCGCATCAAATATCCGATGGTCCGCCGCGCCTTCCTGGAAAAGGGACCGGGGGCTTCGCCTGAAACCCGCGGTGACGGCGACTTCGTCCGGGTGACCTGGGATCAGGCCCTGGATCTGGTGGCCAAGGAACTGAAACGGGTGCAGTCCGAGCATGGTCCGTCGGCCGTTTTCGCCGGATCCTATGGCTGGATGAGCCCCGGCAAGCTGCACAACGCCCGCAACCTGCTGCGCCGGATGATGAATCTGAGCGGTGGCTTTGTGACCCATTCGGGCGATTATTCGACCGGCGCGTCCCAGGTCATCATGCCGCACGTCGTCGGCAGTCTGGAGGTTTATGAACAACAAACCACCTGGCCGGTGGTGGTCGATAACACCAGCCTTCTGGTGTTCTGGGGCGCTGATCCCATGCTGACCAACCAGATCAGCTGGGGCGTCGCCGACCATGGTGCCTATGAAGGATTGAAGGCGTTCAAGGCCAGCGGCAAGAAGGTCATCTGCATCGATCCGATCCGCACCGAGACTTGCAAATATCTGAACGCCGAATGGATCGCACCGCGTCCGCAGACCGACGTCGCCATGATGCTGGGCATCGCCCACACCCTGGTTGTCGAAAAGCTGTATGACGAGAAATTCCTCAAGGACTACACCTTCGGCTTCGATAAGTTCCTGCCCTATCTGATGGGTCAGGACGACGGTACGCCGAAGAGCGCCGAATGGGCGTCCAAGATTTGTGAAATCCCGGCTGATCTGATCAAGGATTTGGCGCGGCGTTTCGCTAAGAACCGCACCATGCTGGCTAGCGGTTGGTCGATGCAGCGCCAACATCATGGCGAACAGGCCCACTGGATGCTGGTCACTCTGGCCTGCATGCTGGGGCAAATTGGTTTGCCCGGCGGCGGTTTTGGTCTCAGCTACCACTATGCCAGCGGCGGCACCCCCATGGCTGATGCTCCGGCCCTGGCCGGCATCACCGACGGCGGCAAGGCGGCGGCCGGTGGTGCGGCTTGGTTGAGCGGCAGCGGCGCGGCTTCGATCCCCCTGGCCCGTGTCGTCGATATGTTGCTGAACCCCGGCAAGGAATTCGACTTCAACGGTACCAAGGGCAAGTATCCCGATATCAAACTGATCTATTGGGCGGGCGGCAATCCGTTCGTTCATCATCAGGACCGGAACCGCATGGTCAAGGCCTGGCGCAAGGTGGAAACCTTTATCGTCCACGACAGCCAGTGGACCCCGACCGCGCGGCATGCCGATATCGTGTTGCCCGCGACCACGTCCTATGAACGCAACGACCTTGAACAGGTCGGCGATTATTCGCAGCGTTATCTGATCGCCATGAAGAAGGTCATCGACCCGATCTTCGAGTCGAAATCCGACTTCGACATCTTTACCGCGATTTCCGACCGTCTGGGTAAGAAGCAGCAATTCACCGAAGGCAAGACCGAAATGGATTGGCTGCGCTCGTTCTATGACGCCGCCATTCCCCAGTCCAAGGGGCATATGCCGCCCTTCGACACCTTCTGGAACGGCGAGGGCGTCATTGAATTCCCGGTGTCGGACGCCGAAAAGAACTTCATCCGCTTCAAGAAGTTCCGTGACGATCCGTTGCTGGAACCGTTGGGCACCCCGACCGGCAAGATCGAGATCTATTCCACCAACATCGCCAAGATGGGCTATGACGATTGTCCGGCCCACCCGACCTGGATGGAACCGATCGAACGGCTGGGCGGACCGACCGCCAAATACCCGCTGCATATCGACGCCAAGCATCCCAACAGCCGTCTGCACTCGCAATTGTGCGGAACCAAGCTGCGCGAGAGCTACGCCGTGGCGGGCCGCGAACCCTGTATGATCAACCGCCAGGATGCCGCCAAGCGCGGGATCAAGGACGGCGACGTTGTGCGGGTGTTCAATGACCGCGGTCAGATCCTGGCCGGCGCTTTGGTCACCGACGACATTCGCCCCGGCGTCATTCGCATCAGCGAAGGCGGCTGGTACGACCCGGTCGATCCGACCAAGGACGGCAGCCTGTGCAAGTACGGCGACGTCAACGTTTTGACGGTCGACATCGGCACATCGAAACTGGCCCAAGGCAATTGCGGCCATACCTCGGTGGGCGAAGTCGAGAAATATAAGGGTGCGGTCCCGGCGGTTTCGGCCTTTACCGCACCGAAGGCAGCTTCCTGACCCTTCCATGTTCAGCCCGGCCCCCACCTGGGGGCCGGGTCTGAAGGGCAGCAACAACAAAAATCGGGGCCAACGTCATGATCGATTCCTTTGGTCGCCCGATCACCTACCTTCGGGTTTCCCTGACTGACCGTTGCAATCTGCGCTGTTTCTATTGCATGGCGGACAATCCCGAATTTCTGTCTCACGACGATATTCTGCGCATCGAAGAAGTGGTGCGGCTGTGTCAGGTCTTCACCCGTTTGGGTGTGCGGAAGATCCGTCTGACCGGGGGCGAACCCCTGGTGCGGCGCGGCTTTCTCAATCTATTGCGGCCCCTGGGGCAAGAGCTTGCGGCAGGACGGCTCGACGAGCTGTGCCTGACCACCAACGGCACCTTATTGTCCCGTTTTGCCCCGGCATTGGCAGACGCCGGGATGCGGCGGATCAATGTTTCCTTGGATACCCTGGACCCGGATTTGTTCCATCGCATTACCCATGGCGGTGATCTGTCGATGGTGTTGGACGGGCTGGCCGCTGCGCAGGCGGCGGGGCTCAAGGTCAAGATCAATACTGTGGCGTTGCGCGGCATCAATGATGATGGCTTTGACGATCTGATCGCCTGGTGCGGTCGGCAGGGCTTCGACATGACCATGATTGAAACCATGCCGCTGGGTGGTCTGGCGGAAAGTCGGGCAGCCCAATATCTGCCGCTGGATGAAGTCCGCCAGCGGTTGGCGCGCCGTTGGACCTTGACGCCGTCCAGCCATCGGACATCTGGCCCGGCCCGGTATTGGGACATCGCCGAAACCGGTCAAAGGCTGGGCTGTATCGAGGCCATGAGCCATTGTTTCTGCGCATCTTGCAACCGGGTGCGGCTGACGGCATCGGGGGGGCTTGATCTGTGTCTGGGGCGCGAAGGCTGCGTCGATCTGCGTTCGGTGCTGCGCGGCCATGAAAGCGATCAGGCCGTGGAGCAAGCCATCCTGTCAGCCATCGCACAAAAACCGAGTGGCCATGATTTCGTCATCGGCGCTGGGCAATCCCCGGCAGCGTTTCGTCAGATGTACCAAACCGGCGGCTGATCGAACGACAGCCGCGCGCGGCCCTTAGGGACCGCCGTCCCCCGTCGCCCGGCGGGTGTAAAAAGCGATATCGGTCAGATATCGAAAATACTTTCATCCAGCGCCCCTTCTGCGTTACTGTCATAAAACTGTCACGAATTGGGCGCGCAGCTTCGTCTCCGCCTTCGTGCGCGTCCTTACATTCAAATTGTTTCAACCAGCAATGAGGCTTCATGGCGGCATGGAGGGGAGCAAGTGGGTAGCATGATTCTTCTCGATCTGATGGGTGGCGTGGCTCTGCTGTTGTGGGGCCTGCATATGGTGCATAGCGGTATCGTGCGGGCTTTCGGTGCCAGTTTGCGCCATGTCCTGGGCATCGGACTGCGAAACCGGTTCCTGGCTTTTCTGGCCGGTCTTGGAGTGACGGCCCTGCTGCAAAGCAGTACCGCCACGGGGCTGATGACCGCTTCCTTCGCCGCCAACGGCACGGTCGAACTGGTGCCCGCCCTGGCGGTCATGCTGGGGGCCAATGTCGGCACTACCTTGATCGTCCAGGTACTGTCCTTTGACGTCTCGGCGGTTTCGCCGGTGCTGTTTTTGCTGGGTGTGGTGGCATTCAAGCGCGGCAAAAGTACCCGCATGCGCGATCTCGGGCGGGTGGCCATCGGCCTGGGGCTGATGTTGCTGTCCCTGCATATCCTGTTGAACACCCTGGCCCCGGCCGAACAGGCCCCGGCGGCGCGGGCGATCTTTGCCGCCATCACCGGCGAGCCATTGCTGTGCGTGCTGATCGCCGCCCTGTTGACCTGGGCGGCTCATTCCAGCGTGACGGTGGTGATGCTGGTCATGTCCTTGTCCTATTCCGGCTTTGTCACGCCCGAAGCCGCCTTGGCCCTGGTGCTGGGGGCCAATCTGGGCAGCGCGGTCAATCCGTTGGTCGAAAGCGGCGAGGCCGACAACCCGGCCAGCCGACGCTTGCCGGTGGGCAACCTGCTGAACCGTCTGGTTGGTTGTGCTCTGGTGCTGC
>JASLCK010000078.1 GCA_030151865.1 Rhodospirillaceae bacterium
CGACAAGCCCGAGCGGCGCTTGAGCCTAGCTGGCACCGGAGGTGCCGCTGCCAGAGGCATTAACGAGAGCTGTTTCTGTTTGAACGGAAACAGCTCTAGACCTTACTTGTCCTGCTTGCGGGCGGTGACTTCGATTTCCACCTTCATACGCGGATCGACCAGGGTGCAGACCACCGTGGTGTTGGCCGGGCGAATGCCCTTGAAATGCTTGCCCAGCACCGGGGCGATCTTTTCAAAGTCGCTGGCCTGGGTCAGGAAGATGCGCACCCGCACCACATCGGCGAGCGACGAACCGGCTTCCTTCAGGGCGGCGGAAATGGTGGCGAAGGCGGCTTCGGTCTGGTCGATCACGTCGTCGGCGATCTGGCCGTTGACGAAACCGCTGGTTCCGGCGACGAACACCCAGCGGCCATCGACGACGGCGCGGGAATAACCGGCGACTTCTTCAAACGCGGAGCCAGAGGAGATCAGACGGCGGGTCATACTATGCAAACTCCCATCATTTGCGAAAAAAACAGGGGGTGCACGATGAAGCCGGAAAAGCTTCGGGGCAAGCCGAAATGTCGGCCTGCCCCGAAATGTCCGTCAATCAGGCGTTGAAGCGCCGTTTTAACGCAGCTTACCCGCCACCTGGGCATCGGCCACCGCCAGGGCGGTGATGTTGACCACGTTCCGCACGCTGGCCGACTGGGTCAGGATATGGGCGGGCTTGGCCACCCCCATCAGGATCGGGCCGATGGACAGACCGTCACCAACAATCTTGGCCAGATTGAAGGCGATGTTGGCGGCGTCCAGGGTCGGCATGATCAGCAGATTGGCCTCGCCCTTCAGGCGGCTTTCGGGGAACAGGCGGTTGCGGATTTCTTCCGACAAAGCGGCGTCGGGGTGCATTTCCCCGTCCACTTCCAGGCGCGGAGCACGTTCGTGCAGGATTTCCAGGGCTTCGCGCATCTTCAGCGAACTGGGGCTGGGGCGACCGCCGAAGTTCGAGTGGGACAGCAGCGCCACCTTGGGCTCGATGCCGAAACGACGTACTTCTTCCGCCGCCAGCAGGGTCATATCGACGATGTCATCGACGCTGGGATCATGGGTGACATAGGTGTCGCACAGGAACAGCGGCCCCTTGTCCAGCAGCAGCAGGTTCATCGCCGAAGCCTTGCGCTGGTTGGGGCGCAGGCCGATGATTTCCTCGATATACTGCAAATGGCGGGCGTAACGGCCGATCACGCCGCAAACCATGGCGTCGGCTTCACCCCGACGGACCATCAGGGCGGCAATGACGCTGTTGCGGGTACGCACCACGGTGCGGGCATATTCGGGCGACACGCCGCGACGGCTCATCAGGCTGTAATAAAGTTTCCAGTAATCCTGATAACGGGCGTCGCTTTGCGGATCGCACAGCTCGAAATCAACGTTTTCCTTAATGCGCAGATCCATTTCCTGGATGCGCATTTCCACGACATCGCGCCGCCCCACCAGGACGGGCAGGGCCAGACCTTCGTCCACCACGGTCTGCACGGCGCGCAGCACGCGGCGGCTTTCGCCTTCGGCATAGACCACCCGCTTGGGGGCACGCCGTGCCCGGTCGAACACCGGCTTCATCACCATGCTGGAGCGGAAGACGAAATGTTCCAGCTTTTCTAGATAGGTGTCGAAATTGGCGATCGGGCGGGTCGCCACCCCGGTTTCCATGGCGGCTTGGGCCACGGCGGGGGCGATCTTCAGGATCAGGCGCGGATCAAAGGGCTTGGGGATCAGATATTCCGGCCCAAAGCTCAAGGTGGCGTCGCCATAGGCGGCGGCCACGCGCTCGTCGGTTTCGGCCATGGCCATTTCCGCCAGGGCACGGGTGGCGGCCAACTTCATTTCCTCGTTGATCGAGGTCGCACCCACATCCAACGCGCCGCGGAAGATGTAGGGGAAGACCAGGACGTTGTTGACCTGATTGGGATAGTCGGACCGACCGGTGGCGATGATGGCGTCGGGGCGCACTTCGCGCACCAGTTCGGGTAGGATTTCCGGGGTCGGGTTGGCCAGGGCGAACACCAAGGGACGTTCACCCATGCGCTTGACCATGTCTTGCGTCAGCACGCCGGGGGCCGACAGCCCCAGGAAGACGTCGGCGCCGTCGATCACTTCGTCCATGGTCCGGGCGTTGGTGTCCTGGGCGAAGGGGGCTTTGTATTCGTCCATCAAGGCGGTGCGGCCCTTATAGACCACGCCTTCGATGTCACAGACGGTGATGTTCTCGCGCTTGACGCCCAGGCGTACCAGCAGGTTCAGACAGGCCAGCGCCGCCGCGCCCGCGCCGGACGCCACCAGCTTAACATCCTCGATCTTCTTTTCGACCACCTGCAGGCCGTTCAGCAGGGCTGCGCCGACCACGATGGCGGTGCCGTGCTGGTCATCATGCATCACCGGAATGCGCAGACGTTCCCGCAGCTTGCTTTCCACCACGAAACATTCGGGGGCCTTGATGTCTTCCAGATTGATGCCGCCGAAGGTCGGTTCCAGGGCGGCGATGATGTCTACCAGCTTGTCGGGATCGCGCTCGTCGATTTCAATGTCGAAGACGTTGATGTCGGCGAACTTCTTGAACAGCACGCCCTTGCCTTCCATCACCGGCTTGCCGGCGAGCGGGCCGATGTCGCCGAGGCCGAGCACGGCGGTGCCGTTGGTGACGACGCC
>JASLCK010000127.1 GCA_030151865.1 Rhodospirillaceae bacterium
GCCGGGCCGTCCGGTGCCGGAAAAGACATAGACCCCGGATGTGGCGATGCCCTGGCTTTTCAGCGCGGCTTCATACCAGGGGCGCTGACGCGGGTCATAGCGCACGGGGCCGCGTTCGACCCCCACCACATCGCCCCATTTGCGCAAGTAAATATAGCTGTCGGCCATCTGGCCGGAACTGGCGTCCAGGCGGCGGATGACAAAGCGGGCGTCGGCGGGGGGCTTGGCCCCTTCGGGACCAAAGCGGTCGATGGTGGGCGACAGACGCACCACCTGAAGGAACGCGCCGTCGCGGGCCAGACCATAATAAAAGCTGTACAGATTGGGCATCTGTTCCAGCGTTTCCATCAGGGGGCGCAGGGCGTCGGGGTTGCGCAGTCCTTCGCGCTGGGCCTTGCCGAAGGCAACCGTGACATCAATGGCGCGCGCGATCGGTCCCATCATGCCCCGGACATTGTCCACGACATCGATAGTGGCGCGGTCCATGGCGGTTTCCGCCATGTCGTAAGCCAGTTGTGAGTTTTGCTGATAAAGCGCGCCCACCATACCGGTGGTCAGCGGCACCATGATCAGCAGAAACATCACGGCAATACCCACACGCAGCCGGATGCGTGGAAACAGCCGCCATCCCATGGCCTGCCTTCTCCCCCTCAAGCAGGCCGCATTCCTGCGGCCTTAAGTCTTTACTTCCCCCGGACGCATGGCGTCACCGTGCCAAAATGCCATCAACCACGGCGCGTGTCACCGGAACGGTGGGTGGAAGGCCATAAAAATTTTACGGAAAGGCCGGATTAATCGGCGTCGGCGTAGTCGCCGTGCAGGACGCGGGTGATTTCGCGGATCAACGCTTCCGGGGTGAAGGGTTTGGCGACATAGCCGTCCATCCCGGAATCCTTGCAGTTCTGGATGTCTTCGTGCATGGCGTTGGCGGTCAGCGCGATGATGGGGACCGTATAACCGGTATCGCGCAACAGGCGGGTGGCTTGCAGTCCATCCATGACCGGCATCTGTACATCCATCAGCACCAGATCGAAGTCATGGTTTTGCACCGCTTCGACCGCATGTCGGCCGTCTTCGACCGGGGTTACGCGATGGCCGTATTTGCTCAAGATGGCGTCGGCCACCTTGCGATTGACCGGATTGTCTTCGGCCAACAAGACGTTCAAGGGGGCAAGCGGTGGTACGGCGGGGCGGTCGTTCTGGATTTCCTCGGCAATATCGGCAGGCGGCAGGGGCAGTACGCACCAAAAGGTGCTGCCTTGGCCGGGGCGGCTGTCCACGCCGATTTCACCGTTCATCAGACGGACCAGCCGTTGGCATATGGCCAGTCCCAGCCCGGTGCCGCCAAAACGCCGGGTGATGGAATTGTCGGCTTGGGTAAAAGCGTGGAACAGGCGGCTTTGCACGGCAGGCGCTATGCCGATGCCACTGTCGGTGACGGCGAAGCGCAAGGCGACGCGGCCCTGTTGTTTGAAGTCGATTTCGGTGCGCGACACTTCCAAGATGACGCCGCCGGTTTCGGTGAATTTGACGGCATTGGACAGAAAGTTCAGCAATACCTGACGGATGCGAGTGGGGTCGCCGCGCACTCCTTTGGGCAGATCGGCGGCCAGCATGATGGTCAGGCTTAGGCCCTTGGACGCCGCGCGCGATCGCATCAAGCCGACCGTGGTTTCCAAGAAAGCGCGCAGATTGAAGGGGATATCTTCCAGGTCGAGGCGGTTGGCCTCCAGCTTCGAGAAGTCGAGGATGTCGTCGAGAATGGTCAAAAGGGCCGCGCCCGACTGGCGGATGATGTCCAGGCATTCCTGCTGCGATGCGGTCAGCGGACTGTCGGATAACAAATGCACCATGCCCAGAATGCCGTTCATGGGCGTGCGGATTTCGTGGCTCATCATGGCCAGGAATGCCGATTTCGCCGTGTTTGATGCTTCCGCGTGGCGGGCCTGTTCCTCGGCGCGGCGGCGTTCCTCGTCATTGCGCAGGGCTTCTTCCCGCAATAACCGGTCTTCCTGGGCGGCCAACATCAGGTCCAGGCGGCGTTGTCGCAACAGGGCGATGGTCAGGGCGATGGCGCTGACCAGCAGGGCGGCGGCCACCACCACCACGCGGTCACGGGCTTTGCGCCAGTCGGCCAGGATGGTGTCATCGGACAATCCCACCAATGCCATCAGCGGATAGTTGGGCAGCTTGCGAAAAGCGATGGTGCGGGCAATGCCGTCTACCGGCGAAGGACGGTGATAAATCCCTTCCATCCGGCCATGACTGAAAGCTTGGGTAACCTGCGATACCGGAAAGGCTTTGTTCAAAACCCCTTCTTCCGCCGGAAAGCGCACCATGATGCGAAAGTCCATGTCGCGCAGGGAAATCAGGGTGTCGCGGGGTAAGGCGAGTTGTTGGTAATAGGGGGCGAAATATTCGCTCATCCCCACATTGGCGACGATCATGCCCGAAAATCCGCCATCGGCGCGGTGCAGGGCGCGGGCCAACTGGACGCCCCATTTATGCGACACCCGCCCGAACACCAGTTCGGAAATCACCAGCCGGTTATCGTTGTGGTCCTTCAGGTCCATGAAATAGCGCCGGTCGGCCAGCGATCCTCCCGGCGGCATGCCCACCGTGTTGGCAAAGACATAGCCCTGGGCGTCGGTGACGGTCATCGAAACAATGCCGGGGCCCTGGCGCTGTAACTCGGTCAGGCTTTGGTTGATGTTTTGCAGGCGGTCCGCCGATAGGGTGCGGGCATGCAGGGCGTCGTCGGCGGTCAGCCGATCCAAGGCGCGTTCCAAAATGATGTTGGTGCGTTCGAATGTGGCCGAGGCGTGCGCCTCCACCAAGCGGACATAGGAGGTGGCGATCTGTTCCGCCTGGACTTGTGCCCCGTCGCGGCTTTGCGACAGGTCGAAGAACAGATAGGCGATGCAGCACAGCGTCGGAATCCAGATCAGCAGAAAATATTGCCATTCGCGCCTGACGCGCTGGCTCATGGTGCTGCGGGGTCTGCTCGTACCCTCTATCGTCATGTGATTAACGGCCCCGACGCAAAAGCATGAGAAAAGGATAAGCTTCCTTTGGCGCTTTGATCCAGACGGAGACAGAGCGTGCAAAAGTATGAAAGGGGACGCAAGTTAATTGAGGCCGCAAGATGGCAAACACGGCCATCTCTTTGCCGTGATCCAGGGCTTTACTGACATCAGAACATCCCCTGATCGGTCAGGGAAAGGACGTCATCATGTCGGTCTTATCGCAAAAGCCCCGTTTGCCGTTGAGTGCCACTTTAAAAGTCGGCGGGTTTGTTTTGGCGGTCACTTTGGGGCTGTCGGGCTGCACGGTTTACGAGCAACCTGGTTATTACGCCGCTCCCGCTCCGGCTTATGTCTATGCGCCGCCGCCCCCGCCTCCGGTGGTGGTTTATGGCGGCTGGGGCCATCATCCCGGTTGGGGTGGCGGTTGGCATCACGGCTGGCGGTGATCGTTCTGCCGCGAACAGTCTAACCGGGCCTGGGCAATGATGGCGGCGCGCAAGGCCCGGTCGCGTTTCAATTCGACTTCGCGCCGCATCGCCGCCGTCTGATCGGGCCATTCCTCGTGATACAAAAGCCGCCATTGGCGGCCACGGGTAAACCGCGCCCCGGTGCCGCTGTTATGCTGATGCAGACGACGCTCGACATCGGTGGTCCACCCGACATAGGTCAGGGGGCGCATGCCAGGGTCAATGCGGTCCAGGATATAAACGAACGCCGCCATGATCAGGCCCGGCTCACACCTTAGTGGGCGGGCTTGTGGTCGGCGGGTTTGTGATCCAGCGGCTTGGGCTGGTGTGGCGCCGACAAAGCCGGACGGCGGGGTTCTTCCTGCTCGTCCTCTTCCTTGACGCGCACCGCGAAGCCGCGCGCCACCCAGGCCGCCAAGGCCCCCGACGACAAACACAATACTACGCCCGCCACCAGATATTCGGCGGCTTGGGGGATGGCTGCCTCTCCGGCGCTGAAATACCCCAGGGCATGCTGCATGGCGGTCAGCGGGATCACCGCGACGGCTCCCAACACTCCCAGACGCAGCCAGCCCTTGCTGCGCAAGGGGGAAAGACGAAAGGCGCTCATGGCACGAAGCCTCCTGCTTTTTCAAAAGGATGCCGCGAACGCCCGCGTCTGTCCATGACGTGGCGCAAAAGTCCGACTATTTGACGATGCGCCAACTGCCGTCGGGTTGCAGGCAGGCGGTGCCATAGGACGGCTGCATCATGTTGCCGATCCTGACGGTGGTTTGGTATTCGCGGCAGGTCTGACCCTGCGGCGTGGTATAGGCCGGGGCGACCGGGGTAGCGTCAACCACCATGGGCGGCGGGGGTGGGGCCTGATAGACCACGGCAGGCGGCGGGGCCACCACCACCGGCGGCGGAGGGGGCGCGACATAATAGACCGGCGGCGGCACATAAACCGGCGCGCCATAGGCGTAATAAGGACGATAATGGGGATGATGATGCCAGCCGCCACCCCATCCTTCTTCGATGATGATGCTGGTTCCTGCCTGGGCGGGCGTGGCCAGACCCGCCGCCAAACCGATGGCGGTCATGGCAAAGGCAGTTGCGGCCACGAAAAAACGACGCATGATATCCTCCATTCCTGTCCACCATTTAACGCAAGAAAAATGGCGAAGACAGGGCAATCTGAGTTTGCTTCGAACAGGCGTTCGCTATGGCCAAGAAAACCCGCGCCACCCAGGCCTTGGATAAGGCTGGCAAGGCGTATGAACTGCTGGAATACGAGTATGATCCCAATGCCGCCTCGATCGGGCTGCATGCCGCCCAGTCCATGGGACTGCCCGCCCATCAGGTGTTCAAGACCCTGATGGCCCAGGCGGGCGATGAGATTTGCATCGCCGTGGTGCCGTCGGATCACGAATTGAACCTGAAAGCCCTGGCGGCGGCGGCAGGTAAGAAATCCGCCAGCATGACCAAGCCCGCCGATGCCGAACGCATCAGCGGCTATCATGTCGGCGGCATCAGCCCTCTGGGACAGAAAAAGCCGCTGCGGGTATTCTTGGACGCCAGCGCCATGGATTTGCCGTTTATCGTCGTCAATGGCGGCCAGCGGGGCTTGCAGATCAAGATCGCCCCCGCCGATCTGGTGGAGGCGTTGCAGGCCGGGGTCTTGGCCCTGGCCACCAAGGATTAGGCGCCGTCGCCCCTGTTCCGCCCCTAAGGAAACGGGGTCGGGGCAGGGGCGATATATTTATTCTGTATATTTATTCTGCCGCGCAAGAACAGGCGGCGCCGCAGCCCGCAGGCTTCGGGGCCCAGGCCCGCCAAGCCAGCAATCCGGCGGTGGCGATGGTCAACATCACCAGCACCACGCAGCCCGCCCAGCCGCCCTTGTGCCAAACCAGCCAGCCGGGCAGCACGCCGCCGACGCTGCCGCCGACGTAATAACAGAACAGATAAATCCCCAAAGCGGTGCCCTTGCCGACCTTGATGGTTTGGCCGACAAAGCCCATGGCCATGGATTGGGCCAGGAAGATGCCGGTAACGAACAGGGCGAGGCCCGCCAGAATGACCGGCAAGGCGGGGTGCAGGGTCAGGGCCATGCCAAAGACGCTGATGGCGACCGCCACCTGCATGGACCAACGACGGCCCAGGCGGCGGATCAGCGCGCCGCTTAAAGGACTGACGGCAGCGCCGATCAGATAGACCATGAAGATCATGCCCAACTGTGCCGGACCCAGGAAATAGGGGGCGGCGGCCAGATGGAAGTTGATATAGGTGAAGGCCGCAACCATCGAAAACAGCACCGCGAACCCGGCCGCGCAGGTGGCTTGCAGGCCGGGATTCTTCAGATGCTGCCACAGCATGCCCTTGGTCTGGGCTTGCGCCTGCGGCTTGCTGCGCGGCGCGGGCAGCCAGGCCCAGATCAGCACGGCGCAG
Source organism: Rhodospirillaceae bacterium (assembly GCA_030151865.1). GTDB lineage: Bacteria > Pseudomonadota > Alphaproteobacteria > Rhodospirillales > Magnetospirillaceae > JASLCK01. The sequence goes on from JASLCK010000127.1 coordinate 5,924, forward strand.
GCCAGCGTGACCACCGCCAGCGCCATAAATCCGGCGCGCCAGCCGAAATGTTCGGCCATCAAGGCCGTGACGAAGCGCCCGGAAAATCCGCCCAGGGCCGAGCCCGCGATATAAAGGCCCATGATGTCGGCGGCTTCGGCGGGTTGCCATTCCTCGCTGGTATAGGCGACGGCGGTCGAGAAAATCGACGGCAGGAAGATGCCCTGACAGAAGCGCCAGACCATGATTTCGTTCAGGCTGCCAGACAGCACCAGCAGAATCGTCGGGATCAACAGCAGCAGGGCCGAGCCGACGATGGTGGTCTTGCGGTTCCAGCGTTCGGTCAGCAGCCCCAGCAACGGGGCGGCAAGAGCCACCGCCAACGTGCTGACACTGACCGTCGCCCCAGCCTCGGCCGGGGTGATGTGGAAGGTTTCGGTCAATTGCGGCAGCACGGCCTGGGGGGCGTACAAACTGAGGAAAGCGCAAAAGCCGCAGGCCGTGACAGCCATACGCGGACGATCGATCACCATGATGGAACAGCTCCTTACGACCTCTCTGTGATGCCGGATTTCCTGTCATTCATTCAATGTATTTGTTTGTGTATTTTGATATCGAAATCGTATTAATGGGGAGTTGCGTCTGGAATTCCGAATGACCGGCACCCGCCCGGCGCTTGAGTGGTTTCGACAGCCCCCACCCTCGATCCCTCCCCGCGAGGGGGAGGGAAGATAAGGATGTCGCCGTCAGAACTCCCGGA